>NZ_LEKI01000033.1:0-40634 GCF_001029525.1 Nocardiopsis sp. RV163
GCCCTTGCCCCCGCGAAGCGCGGAGCGCGAGACGGTGTTGCGCTGTCCGCCCTCGGTCGATCAGGCTCCCCGCCCCGTCCCGCCGCGGCCCGAGACCGCGGCGCCTCCCGCCGGAGCCGCCTCCGCGGGCGCCGTCGGCGGCCCGGAGTCCCCCGGCGGCGCGAGGGCCTCCGGGCCCTCCAGCGCCCCGGGTACGCCGGGTGCCGGGCTGATCGAGTCCGAGCTCGGCGGCCGGGTCATCGACGAAATCGAGCACGAGGCCCCGGGCCCGTCCCTCTGAGCCGTGTTTCTCCGATCCTCCGCTCCGATTCGGTCCGTGCCCGGCGCCCCTGAGGGCGGGAACCTTCGGCCCTGAGTCGGCACCCTCGTTCCTCGGACGTCTCCTCCGGGTCTTCGGAACCCCGCCGTGCGCCTCGCCAAACCCCCTGCGGCACAGGAGAACGTGCAGAGAACGGGGCCCTAGCAGATGGGCCCCCGGACCTCCGCGTTCGCCGCCGAAGGGCGCCCTCGCGGCTATTCGCGGGGGCGCAGCGCGCGCAGCACCACGTCGACTAGCTCGTCCACGTACTCGTGCGTGAGCGGCCCGGTGCGCAGCAGCCAGCGTTGGTGGAACGGCCCGAGGAACAGCTCCGTGGCCAGCCGCAGGTCGATCTCCGGGTCCACCTCGCCCGCCGCCACGGCGGAGCGCAGCCGGTCCTCGAAAACCCGCGCGTTCGGGTCCATCAGGCGTTCCTGGACGATCTCGGCGAAGACCGGGTCGTGCTGGAGTTCGGCGGTGAACGCGCGCGTGGTCCGGTCCATCTCCGGGACGCGGAACTCGTCCGCCGTGGCGCGGAGCACCGTCCGCATGTCCTCGGCCAGGTCGCCGGTGTCGGGCAGGGGCCGGCCGGCGACCCCGCCGGTCAGCGCGGTGAACACGTCCAGGACGACGGCCGCCTTGGACGGCCACCAGCGGTAGATGGTCTGCTTGCCGACCCTGGCTCTGGCGGCGATCGCCTCCATCGTGAGCCTGGCGTAGCCGACCTCGCCCATCAGTTCGGCGGCGGCGTCGACGATGGCGCGCCGCGCGCGTTCGCTGCGGCGGCGGGGATCGGGACCGCGGCGGACCCTGGTCTCTTCCCGTGCGGTGTTCTCTGCCATACCTGCCACGTTAACCGCTGAAAAATGACGAGACGTATCGTCTTGGTGCCGATATCCTGCGGAGGTCGGATCGGCTTGCCGAGGCGTCTCGCCTCGTCTGGAGGGAAAGGAGGTCCGCGTGGGCAGGAACAGCGACAACCTTCTGGGCATGGGCGGACAGCGCAACACCGTCTCGCGCTCCGCGCTTCGCGGGGGCAAGGGCGGCGGCCGGGGCGGCCCCAGCGACGACGCCGTGGAGCGCAAGCAGGAGCTGCTGCGCAAGCTCCGCGAGAAGCAGGGCAAGGACGCGAACGCGGAGCCCGAGAAGACCGAAGGCGTCCAGGGGCAGGCGTGAGCGCGCGGCGACGGCCCCCTCCGAGGGGGCCGTCGGCGTCCGCGAACCCCGCGCGGTCACACCGTCCAGCCCCGTCCGTCCGGTGAGTCCAGCCACACCCGGTGCGTGCCGTCGGCGCCCACCGAGAGCCCGAACCGGTCCGGGTCGGGCGCGCCCAGCCGGGTCCACAGCTCCAAGGCCTCCTCGAACTCGTCCCAGATGCTCCTCGGGCCGCCCTGCTCGATCATCCACGAGGTGCCGTAGGGGTACACGCGCACCCACGAGGAGCCGCTCCGGTCGAACACCCACACGCCCGAACCGGTGCCGATCCACCGCCGCCGCACCCGCCAGCCCGGCACCATCACCGACAGCGCGAACGCCGACGGGAAGGTCATCAGCGGCGCCACGGGGTCGGTCTGCGTGAGCCGGTACTCGTCGGGCTGCTGACCCGAGTCCCGTACCGGGCGGGGCTGGGCGTCGGGGGTCCTCAGCGGTACGAACCCCACACCGCCGTGGAAGCTCGCCCGGGCCGAACCGTCCCCGGGGCACTCCACGCGCGCGATCACCCCGGCCCCCTCCAGCAGCCCCCACGGGCACACCACCAGGCCGCCGGGGCGTAGCTGCTCCACCCACGCGGGCGGCACGCGGCGCACGCCGCAGGTGGAGATGATCCGGTCGTAGGGCGCGCCGGGCGGGTACCCCCCGTAGCCGTCGGCCAGGTGAACGGCGGGGGAGTAGCCCTCCGCGCGCAGGGCCTCGCGTGCCATCCCGGCCAGGCGCGGGTCGGTCTCCACGGACGTGACGGCGCTGTCGCCGAGCCGGTGCGCCAGCAGGGCGGTGTTCCAGCCGGTCCCGGTGCCCACCTCCAGGACCCTCTGCCCGTTGGCGAGGTCGGACAGCTCCAGCATGCGGGCCAGGACCCGGGGCGCCGAGACCGACGAAGTGGCCGCCTCCGCCCGCTCCCGGGGGCCGGGGCCGCTCGGCCCCCGCCGCCCGGGCCCGGGCCCCCCGGCGTCGTGGGCGCGCTGCTCCCGGGGCTCCGCCTCCCGCTCGCCGGGCGCCCGGAATCCGGGGGCCCGGGGGTCGGGAGCCTCCCGGTACGCGGACGGGTCCGGGCCGTCGACCTGGGTCACGATGGCGTTGTCGGCGTACACGGCCGCGAGCCACCGCTCGGGGTTGCTGTTGGCGTTGAGGGCGGTCCCGTGCGCGGTCAGCGCGCCGGTCTCGGGGACGAACCGGTGTCTGGGCACCGACCGGAACGTGTCGGTGAGGGCGGCGTCGGTCAGCGTGCCGTCCGCGACCATCGCCTCGACCAGCGCCGAGTGGCGCTCTCTGGCGGTCAACACGTCCTCACTCCCCCGTGGCTCTCAGCGCTGCCGGTGGCGCCCGAGGGCACTACCGGGACTCTTGTGCCCCGCAGAACACCTTTTCAACCGAGAGTGATGCTAGCGCCACTCTTGGCTCTCGCTCCTGGTAGGTGCCCTTTCGGGAGAGTCGTCCCACCGGCGGGCCGCGGTGCCCTCCAGGGGGGCGGCCCGGCCGTCTCCTCCCCTTCCCTCCCGAGGCCCACCGGGCCGCCCGCATGTTCGCTGATGACCGGTTACGCTCACAGCAACAGCGACATGACAGCGAGACCCAGCACGAAGAGTGCGGCGAGGAGACGGCCGTGAACCCTGGCGGAATGGACATGCAGGCCCTGCTCCAGCAGGCCCAGCAGATGCAGCAGCAGCTCGTGGAGGCCCAGCAGGCGCTGGAGGACGCCGAGGTCGAGGGCACCTCCGGCGGCGGCCTGGTGAAGGTCAAGCTGAGCGGGCGCGGACAGGTCGAGGACGTGACCGTCGCCCCCGAGGCGATCGACCCGGCCGACCCCGCCGAGAGCGCCCAGACCGTCGCGGACCTGGTCCTGGCGGCCATCCGCGACGCCGAGGCGCAGGTGGAGCGGCTCCAGCAGGAGAAGATGGGCCCGCTCGCCGAGGGCCTGGGCGGCGGCGGCATGCCCGGCGGCATGCCCGGCCTGCCCGGCTTCTAGCCCGGTCCGCGACAGCCGCACGGACTTCCCGGGGCCGGTCCTCGGACCGGCCCCGGTGCCGCTTCGCAGACCGGTCCCCGGGGCCGGTCCCGGAGGTGGGACCGGCCGGACGGCTCCCGGCGTACGCGCGAGTCCTCCGCGCCGGATACGGTGGGGGAACGGGGCCGCGGACCGCCCCGACAGACCCGGTCCGTCACTGATGGGTAGGCGATGTACGAAGGCGCGGTGCAGAATCTGATCGACGAGCTCGGGCGGCTGCCCGGCGTCGGTCCGAAAAGCGCGCAGCGCATCGCCTTCCACCTCCTGTCCGCCGAGCACGCCGACGTCAAACGCCTCGTCAGCGCGCTCGTCGAGGTCAAGGAGAAGGTGCGCTTCTGCTCGGTCTGCGGCAACGTCGCCGAAGAGGACCAGTGCCGCATCTGCCGTGACGTCCGCCGCGACCCCGCCATCATCTGCGTGGTCGAGGAGTCCAAGGACGTCGTCGCCATCGAGCGCACCCGCGAGTTCCGGGGCCGCTACCACGTCCTGGGCGGCGCCATCAGCCCCATCGAGGGTGTGGGCCCCGACGACCTGCGCATCAAGGAACTCATGACCCGCCTGGCCGACGGCCAGGTGACGGAGCTGATCCTGGCCACGGATCCCAACCTGGAAGGGGAGGCCACCGCGACCTATCTGGCGCGGCTGGTCAAACCCATGGGGTTGAAGGTGACCCGTCTGGCCAGCGGCCTGCCCGTGGGCGGCGACCTGGAGTACGCCGACGAGGTCACCCTCGGCCGTGCCTTCGAGGGCCGCCGCAGCCTGGAGTTCTAGCGCGTCGCGCTCCGGAGTTCTAGCTCACATTCGCCGTTCATCCGCGCGAAACACGAGTAACCTCCGCCTGACCGGGTAAGCCCCATCGCCGGTGTGTCAAGACGCCACGCCCTCCTGTCGCAGGTCAGATGGGGTGGACGAGGACGTCTGTGACTACACTCCATTTCATTGTCTTGATCCCAACTCCTCAGGAGCATCGATCGTGGCCCTAATCGTGCAGAAGTACGGTGGGTCTTCCGTGGCAGACGCGGAAGCCATCAAGCGAGTAGCCCAGCGGATCGTCGCTCAGAAAAAGGCGGGATATGACGTCGTCGTCGTGGTCTCGGCCATGGGCGACACCACCGACGAACTCCTGGACCTGGCCGAGCAGGTCAGCCCGATGCCGCCGGCCCGCGAACTGGACATGCTGGTCACCGCGGGCGAGCGCATGTCCATGGCACTCGTGGCGATGGCCATCGAGAACCTGGGGTTCGAAGCCAGGTCCTTCACCGGTTCCCAGGCCGGTGTGATCACCACGTCGCTGCACGGCAACGCCAAGATCATCGACGTGACCCCGGGCCGGATCCAGGAGGCCGTGGGCGAGGGCGCGATCTGCATCGTCGCCGGGTTCCAGGGCGTCTCCCAGGACACCAAGGACATCACGTCCCTGGGCCGGGGCGGCTCCGACACCACCGCCGTCGCGCTGGCCGCCGCCCTGGAGGCCGACGCCTGCGAGATCTACAGCGACGTCGACGGTGTGTTCACCGCCGACCCGCGCATCGTGCCGAGCGCCCAGCGCATCCCCCAGATCTCCTACGAGGAGATGCTGGAGATGGCGGCGTCCGGGACCAAGATCCTGCACCTGCGCTGTGTCGAGTACGCGCGTCAGTACAACATCCCCCTTCACGTCCGTTCATCTTTCAGCCAGAAGCCAGGGACCTGGGTCGTCCCGGAAGTCGAGGAAAGCGAAGGCATGGAACAGCCGATCATCTCCGGTGTCTCTCACGACCGGAGCGAAGCCAAGATCACCGTCGTCGGCGTGCCCGACAAGATCGGTGAGGCCGCGACGATCTTCCGGGCCCTGGCCGAAGCCGAGATCAACATCGACATGATCGTCCAGAACGTGTCGGCGGTCTCCACCTCGCGCACCGACATCTCCTTCACGGTCCCCAAGGACTTCGGCAAGGAGGCCGTCGCCGCGCTCAAGAAGGTGCAGGACAAGGTCGGGTTCGAGTCCCTGCGCTACGACGACAAGATCGGCAAGGTGTCGCTGATCGGCGCGGGCATGCGCTCCTACCCGGGCGTCACCGCCCGCTTCTTCGACGCGATCGCCGGTTCGAGCACCAACGTGGAGATGATCTCCACCTCGGAGATCCGCATCTCGGTGATCGTCGAGGAGGACCAGATCGACGCGGCGGTCCGCGCCGCCCACAGCGAGTTCCAGCTCGACGCCGACCAGGTCGAGGCTGTCGTCTACGGAGGTACCGGCCGATGAGCAACCGTCTTCCCACCCTCGCCGTGGTCGGCGCCACCGGTGCGGTCGGCACCGTGATGCTGGACATCCTCACCCAGCGCGAGAACGTCTGGGGCGAGATCCGCCTCGTCGCCTCCCCGCGCAGCGCGGGCAAGGTCCTGCGCGTGCGCGGCGAGGACGTCGTGGTCCAGGCACTGGCCCCCGAGGTCTTCGACGGCGTCGACGTCGCCATGTTCGACGTTCCCGACGAGGTGTCCAAGGAGTGGGCGCCGGTCGCCGCCGCCCGCGGCGCTGTCGCCGTCGACAACTCCGGCGCGTTCCGCATGGACCCCGACGTCCCGCTCGTGGTGCCCGAGGTCAACGCGGACCAGGTCCGCAACCGTCCGCGCGGCATCATCAGCAACCCCAACTGCACCACCCTGTCGATGATCGTGGCCATCGGTGCCCTGCACCGCGCCTACGGCGTCACCGACCTGGTGGTCTCCTCCTACCAGGCCGCCTCCGGCGCCGGCCAGGAGGGCATCGACACCCTGCGCGACCAGATGGCCAAGGCCGGTGCCGACCGCAGCCTGGGCGACGCCGCGGGCGACGTGCGCGCCGCCGTCGGCGAGCTGGGCCCGTTCCCGGCACCGCTGGCCTACAACGTCGTTCCGTGGGCGGGTTCGCTCAAGGACGGCGGCTGGTCCTCGGAGGAGCTCAAGGTCCGCAACGAGTCCCGCAAGATCCTGGGACTGCCCGACCTGCGCGTCTCGGCCACCTGCGTCCGCGTCCCCGTGATCACCACCCACTCGCTGGTCGTGCACGCGTCCTTCGCCGAGGAGGTGCCCGCCGGCGCCGCCCGCGAGCTGCTCGGCTCCGCGGAGGGCGTGCGGGTCCAGGACGACCCGGCCAACGGAGAGTTCCCGACCCCTGCCGACGTCGTGGGCACCGACCCGACCTGGGTCGGCCGCATCCGCCAGTCGCTGGACGACCCGAAGTCGCTGGACCTGTTCCTGTGCGGCGACAACCTGCGCAAGGGCGCCGCGCTCAACACGGCGCAGATCGCCGAGGTCGTGGCCGGGGAGTTCACCCGGGCCTGACCGCGCACACCGCCGGGCGACTCCAGCCGGTCACTCCGTGTGACGGGGAACGGTTGGGCGGAGCAGACGTCCGGTGGTGTCCGAACCGGAGCGACGACCGGTGAACGGTGAGGGCGGCGGCCCCTCCTCAGGGGAGGGGGCGCCGCCCTCACACGTGTCCGGGACCGGTGCCCGGGTCCCGCCCCGAAACGACGGCCCCCGCCGGCCCGGCTCAGTACCGCCGCGGGTCGCCGACGCGGCGGGGCCGGGCCAGTGTCAGTTTGTAGAGGAGTCGACACTGCTCGGAGGAGCCGATCAGGTCGGAGGTCTCCACCGGTCGGTTGCCGCTGAAGTGGGTGCGCTCCACCACCAGCACGGGTATCCCCGGCGCCGACCCGAGCAGGGAGGCCTCGGAGTCGCGCAGCGCGCGGACGCCCACCTCCTCCACCACGCGGTCGACCGGGTGGCCCGCCGCGCTGAGCCGTTCGAGCAGCCCGCTGCCGGGTGAGCTGTCGAAGGGGGTGCGCAGGGTGCCCGCGGTCAGGGACGCGGGCTCCCAGGACCGGTGCAGCGTGATCGGCAGTTCCGAGGAGAGCCCGCGCGAGGTGGTGCGGTACACCGGCTCCCCCTCGCGCAGCCGCAGCCGCAGGCTCAGCGGCGGCGCGCACTGCTCCTGCTCGGTGCCGATCGACTCGCGGCTGAGCCGCCCCAGACCGGAGCCTGAGGAGGAGTCGGTCCGGCAGATCCGGAAGAGTTCGGGGACGGTGCGCACGTAGTACCCGGAGCCGGGCCTGGACTCGACCAGGCCCTCGGTGACCAGGAGCCGGAGCGCGGTGCGGGAGATCTGCTCGCTGACCCGGTAGGAGCGCGCCAGCCGGGTCCGGGAGGGCAGACGCGTGCCGGGCGGCAGTTCGCCGCTCAGTATCGGCCCGCGCAGCTGTTCCGCCAGCCAGAGGTACCTGGGTTGCCTGCCCACGGTCACCGGGCCTCGGCCGTGCGGCCTCCCGTCGCCCGTTGGTCTCTGCGCTTGGCCAGGGGGACGGGGACGCCGTGGTCGACGGTGCCGGGGCCGCCACCGTCTCCGGTGGGGGACCCGGGGGAGAGAAGGGGAGTGAACCTGCCAGATCGCCGAAGCTCGCCCATGGTTCCCAGTAAAGCAGCGAGAGGGCCTGACAGGTGGACTTACCTGAAAGTAGTGACGTGCGTTCGGAAAGTCACCACGGAAACGGAATCCGGTCCTTGCGTAGTGGAAACGCCCGAAAACCGGAAGCACCACGGAATCCTCCGCCCAAAAGGTTACTCTGCGTAATAATAGGGAGTGCGCCTTGTTGGGGGAGACCATGATCACGAACCTCGCGGACCGCGCGGACACGGCCGTCACCTGGATGAGCGGGATCTTCGGAGTGGTCCTGGCGCTCGTTGGCCTGGCACTGCTGGTCCTGCTCCTCGCCGCGATCATCTCGGCGCTGGTAGACCGCGACACATCCGCTGGCGGCAAGCTGCTGTGGGTCATCTTCATCCTCTGGTTCCCGCTGTTCGGGGCGATCGCCTGGTTCGTGGTGGGCCGCAAGGGCCACCTCAACCGCTTCCTCGGCATCGACAAGGGGAGGGCGCGCCACACGATCCCGGCCAGCGTCGGTCAGCACAGCGACGTGCCGCCCCACCGCAACGGACTGAGCCACGCCTGAGTCCGGCGCCTGGCGCCGAGGCGGGGAGGAGAGCCCCGGAACCGGGACGGGACCCGGATCCGGGGCTCTCCCGCGTCCGGCGAGGGGCGGGAAAGGTTTGTGCACAGACCTGTGGACAACCGCGTCATCGCCCTCCGGCCGGGTATCAGCCCTGTACCAGGACGCATCCGACACCTGGAAGGGGACCGGGAGATGGCCAGGAACGCCGACGTCGCCCGCGCCGTCGTGGACGAGGCGGGGACGACCCTCGCCGCCGAGGCCGGGATCCGGATGGCGGACAGACCCTCAGCGCTGTGGCAGCTTCTGGTGCTGGTGAACCTGCTGTCCGCGCGCATCTCGGCGCGGATCGCGATCGCCGCAGCCCGCGAGCTCAACGAGGCGGGCGGCACGACCCCCGACGGGATGGCCTCCCTCAGTTGGCAGGAACGCGTGGACGCGCTGGGGCGCGGGCACTACGTGCGCTACGACGAGAGCACCGCCACCCGGCTGGGCGAGTGCGTCGACCGCGTGCGCGAGGAGTACCAGGGCGACCTGCGCAGGCTCGGGGAGCGCTCCGAGCACCGGGCGAGCCGGGTGGAGTCGATGGTCGGGGAGTTCTCCGGCATCGGGCCGACGGGCGCCGTGATGTTCTGCCGGGAGGTGCAGGCGGTGTGGCCCTGGCTGCGGCCCTACACCGACAAGTACGTACTGGGCGGGGCCAAGAAGGTCGGTCTGCCGGAGGACGGCGGCAAGCTCGCCAAGCTCGTGGAGGGCGACGAGGTCGCGCGCCTGGCGGCCGGGCTGGCCCGCATCGCGCGGGACGGGGACCTCGCCGACCGCGTCCGCGAGAGGGTCGGGTGAGGTCAGAGCGCCTCGAAGTCGGCGAAGTCGAAACCGGGGGAGACGAAGCAGCTGACCAGCGCCTCCTCATCGCTCAGCGGGCGTGCGGCCTGCCAGGTGCCGGCCGGGACCACCGCCTGGAGCCGTTCTCCCCGCTCGATACCCGAGCCCAGGGTCACCTGCCCGTCGGGCTCGGGTGCTCCTCCCGTGCCCCCGTACTCCAGTACCAGGGGCCCGCCCCTGTTGAACACCCACACCTCGTCGGAGCGCACCCGGTGCCAGCGCGACTCCTCCCCGGGGCCGAGCAGGAAGTGGATGCCGGTGGCGGTGGATCGCGGTCCGGAGTAGCCCTCCGGGCGCACGGTGACGCCGCTGTGCCAGGTCTGCCGGTACCAGCCGCCCTCGGGGTGCGGCAGCAGGTCCAGCGCCTCGGCCGTGGCGGTGCGCTCCTCGGCGCCCGTGTAGCGGCCCGAGGGGTCGCGGCGCAGGTAGCGCACGCCCGCCACGGCCTCGCGGGGGATGGGCCCGTAGACGTGCGGGAAGAGGGTGTCCTCTCCGACGCCCGGCGGCGGGGCGGGTTCGGCGGCCTCCCATCGCACCTCGCAGCCGACCGCTTCGGTGTCCACGACGAGGGCGACCAACTGCACGGCGGCGCTGGTGTAGAAGGCGTTGGCCACCGCCAGCAGCGTGGGCTCGTCCGGCGAGGCGTGCACGAACCCCTGTGCGCGCAGGGAGTCGGCCTCGATGTCGCCGCTGCCGGACGTCCAGCGTGCGAGTTCGGTCATGTGCAGCACGTGGGGCATGCCGCCGACCGTACACCAGCCGGGACGGGGCGTTTTCCACAGGTTGTGGACAACGAGTGCGGGCGGACGCGATCACAAATCCGCCGTCGTCTCCGCCGTCTGGAGTGAGTGCAGTGACGTGTAGCGCTGGTCCCGGGTGGGGACGGCCCCGTCTCCGGCCCGCTCGTCGGGCAGGGCGGCCGAAAGCTCGCGGTGGCGGGAGTCCCCGTCACGGGTGAGGAGGAAGACCTGATAGCGGCCCTCCCGCCAGCCCCGGGCCCGCGAGGCCCGGATGACCTCAGCGATCCTGCGGTCGTCGCGGTCGGGCGAGGCCAGGAGCCGTGCGACGGCTCCGGGGGACCACCCGACCTGGTCGCGCCGGTGGACGATCGCGGGCACAGCGGCCTTCACCTCTCCGTCGGAGTGGAAGGCGATCCTCTCCACGTCCCGGAAGAAGCGGCCCGCCCGGCAGACGTAGGCCCCGCACTCCTGGTAGAGCGGCCAGGCGTCGTCGGCGGCCACGACCACGGTGTCCTCGGTGTCGACGGGGCGCTCGCGGTACACCCGCATCGCCCGGCTGCGCCGCCTGAGCCAGGCGGCCACCCGGGGGTCGATGTACTCCGCCGCCTCGAAGATCCGTCGGATCTCGAAGGGGACGTCCACGTTGAGCATGGAGTCGTGGTGGGCCAGGCGGTTCCTGAACTTGTGCACCCCGTCCAGGGCGACGGAGACCTCCTTGCGCTGTCCCGAGGAGTGCGGAAAGGCCCGGTGCAGGCATTCGCGCCACAGTTGCTCGTACCTGGCGCCCACGAGGCCGGACCAGAACCCGAAGGTCAGGCCCGCCACGATCTGGTCGCGCGTCTCGCGCGGGGCGGGGAAGCGGGTGGTGTTCCCGCGCAGGCGCTGGCGTACGAAGCCCACGGCCTCGCCGACGTACTCGCCGCCGGGTACGGGCATGAGGAACCAGGGGATGCCGCTGGTGTCTTCCCCGTAGTGCTCTCGCAGGCAGCGGTCCAGGGTGTTGCGCAGCAGGACCTCCAGGTGCCCGACGTCCTCGAACGCCGCCGCGGCCATGCGGCCGCTCCACTCGTACACCGCGAGGGCGGCGCGTCTGTCACCCCCGGTCATGTCGAGGTAGGGGGCCATCCGGGGCTCGGAGAGCCGACTCCACACGAGGTCGAGGTCATCATCGACATCAGGCATGCGGAGAGGTTATCTTTGCGGGGAACGCCCCGGTGCCGCCTCTGTCCCATGCGCCCGGGGCTTTGTCGTGGGCCGGGCCGGGCCGGAGAGGGCGGGCCCCTGCGGGCGCGGACGGTCGGAACCGGTCAGGCCGCCCCCATGCCGCCCTGGTGACGTGTTCTGCTGTCGCGTGCCCGCCCGGTTGTCCACAGGCTGTGGACGGCGGGGGCCGCCGTGCCAGGGCCACCGGTGGCGGAGCGGCGCGGCCGCGGCCCTGCCGCTCTGTCACCTTGCCGGTTCGTCGCCGTGTCGACTCGTCGGCATGTCTCCACGTCCACTTGTCCACAGGCTGTGGACGGAGTCCGCCGCGCCCGCCCGGACATGACGCGGTCGGGCGCGAGGGTCCGGGCAACGACGGACGCCCCGGCCGTTCCCGGCCGGGGCGTCGCGTGTACCGAGCGCCGGACGCTACAGGATGATCCGCATCGGCTCCTCGAGGATCTCCGCGAGGTCCTTGAGGAACGCGGCGCCCACGGCGCCGTCCACCGCGCGGTGGTCCACCGACAGCTCCAGGGAGATCCGGTTGCGCACGGCGACCTCGCCGTCCACGACCACCGGCTCCTGGCGCATCGCGCCGACCGCGAGGATGGCCGCCTCGGGCGGGTTGATCACCGCGGAGAAGCTGTCCACGCCGAACATGCCCAGGTTGGACACGCTGAACGTGCCGCCGCTCATCTCCTGCGGCTTGAGCTTGCCGTCACGGGCCTTGCCCGCCAGCTCGCGCGTGCGCGTGGAGATCTCCGACAGCGTCGCCTTGTCCGTGTCGTGCAGCACCGGCACCACGAGCCCGGCGTCCACGGCCACGGCCACACCCACGTTGACCCGGTGGTGCTGGAGCAGCTTGTCGTCCACCCACGAGGTGTTCACCGCCGGGTGCAGCTTCAGCGCCGTCGCGCTGGCCTTGACGATCAGGTCGTTGAAGCTGACCTTCACGCCCGTGCTGGACAGCTGCTCGTTGATCTGCGCGCGGAAGGCCTTGAGCGCCTCGGCGTCGATCGTGCGGCGAAGGTAGAAGTGCGGCACCGTCTGCTTGCTCTCGGTCAGGCGGCGCGCGATCACCTTGCGCACGTTGCTGACCTTGAGCTCCTCGGAGGCGCGGCCGTCGTCGAAGGCCGGGGCGGACGCGGCCCGCTCGGCGGAGGGCTTGGCCTCCTCCTTTGCCTCCACGGCGTGCGGCGTCTCCTCGGCGGCCGAACCCTTCTCCCGGGCGGCCTCGATGTCGGCGCGCACGATCCGGCCCTTGGGGCCCGACCCCTGGATCTTGTTGATGTCCAGGCCGTACTCCTTGGCCAGGCGCCGGGCCAGCGGGGAGGTGCGCGGGCGCGCGGCCCCGTCGTCGGAGGCCGGGGTGGATTCCCCGGACTCCTCCGCCTCCTTCTCCGCGCCCCCGGCGGCCTTCTGGACCTCCTCCGCCTTCTCGCCCTGCTCCTCCGCGGCGGGTTCGGGCTCCGAGCCGCCGTCGCCGGAGTCCTCGGGCACCGCGTCCGGGGAGTCGGCGATCACGCCGATGACCGCGCCGATCGGCACCGTCTCACCCTCGGAGACGGACTGCTTGACCAGGTAGCCGTCCTCGTAGGCCTCGTACTCCATGACGGCCTTGTCGGTCTCGATCTCGACCAGGACGTCACCGGAGGCGACCTTGTCGCCCACGTTCTTGACCCACGTGCTGATGACGCCTTCCTCCATGGTGTCGGAGAGGCGCGGCATCTGGATCTCGCTCATGCTTGAAACTCCCTCTACCCGACCCGTTTGCCGACGGCGCTCAGGGTCTCCTTGATGGCGGTGCTGATCGACTCGACCGACGGCAGGGCCGCCGTCTCCAGCGGCTTGGCGTAGGGCATGGGGACCTCCGCCATCGCCACCCGGCGGACCGGGGCGTCGAGGTAGTCGAAGGCGCCCTCCTGGATCGAGGCGGCGATCTCCGCGCCGATCCCGTAGGTCAGCCAGTCGTCCTCGCAGATCACCGCGGAGCCGGTCTTCTTGACCGAGTCCACGAAGGTCTGGCGGTCCAGCGGCCGCAGGCTGCGCAGGTCGACGACCTCGACGTCGATGTCCTCCTCGGCCAGCTTCTCGGCGACCTGGTTCGCGACCATGGCCATCCGGGAGTAGCCGATGAGGGTGATGTCGCTGCCCTCGCGGGTGACCTTGGCGCGGCCGATCGCGGCGACGTCGTCGTTCTCCGGCTCGGCGTAGTCGTCGGGGACCTCGCCCTTGGAGTTGTACAGGCCCAGGTTCTCCAGGAACAGGACCGGGTCGTCGTCGCGGATCGCCGCGCGCAGCATCTGCGAGGCCTCGGCCGGGGTGCTGGGAGCGAGCACCTTCAGGCCGGGGATGAACGAGTAGAACAGCTCGATGTTCTGCGAGTGCGTGGCGCCGAGCTGCTGGCCGCCGCCGCCGGGCGTGCGGATGACCATGGGCACGCTGGTCTGTCCGCCGAACATGCCGTAGATCTTGGCGGCGTGGTTGATGATCTGGTCGATGGCGATCAGCGAGAAGTTGATCGTCATCAGCTCGACGACCGGGCGCAGGCCCAGCATGGCCGCGCCGACGGCGGCGCCGACGAAGCCCTCCTCGGCGATCGGGGTGTCCTTGACCCTGCGCGGGCCGAACTCCTTGAGCAGGCCCTCGGTGATCTTGTAGGAGCCCTCGAAGACGCCGATCTCCTCGCCCATGACGAGGACGTTCTCGTCGCGGACCATCTCGGCGCGAAGGGTGTCCCGCAGAGCCTGGCGGTAAGTGATCACAGACATGTGGGTTCCTTCCCTACTCCGCGAACACCGGGTCGGCGGGCATGCGGGTGGACTCGTTGGGCACCGGGGTGGCGTAGGTGTAGTCGAAGAGGGTGGAGACCTCCGGGTGCGGGCTGTTCTCGGCGAAGTCCGCGGCCTCGGCGACCTCGGCCTTGACGGAGGCGGCGATCTCCTCGCGCAGCTCGTCGGTGAGGACGCCCTCCTCGGTGAGCCTGGCCTCGAACAGGGCGATCGGGTCGTTCTCCTCCGACCGCGCCTCGTCCTTCTGCTCGTCGGTGCGGTACTTGGCCGGGTCGACCACGGAGTGGCCCTTCATCCGGTAGCTCCACGCCTCCAGCAGGAACGGGGTCTGCTCCTCGCGGGCGCGCTCGATGAGCCTTGACGCGGTGTCGCGGACCGCGAGCACGTCGCGGCCGTCCACGCGCTCGCCCTCGATGCGGAAGGCGGCGCCGCGCTTGTACAGATCGGGCTCGGCGGAGGACATCTCGACCGTGGTGCCCATGCCGGTGAAGTTGTTGATCACCACGAAGACGATCGGCAGGTTCCACAGCTTGGCGATGTTGAGCGTCTCGTGCCAGGCGCCGATGTTGGTGGTGCCGTCGCCCATCTGGCACATGACGACCTCGTCGCCGCCCCGGTAGGAGACGGCCAGCGCGGCGCCGGCGGCCAGCGGCAGCTGTCCGCCGACGATGCCGTAGCCGCCGAGCATGCGGGTCTCGGTGTCGTACATGTGCATCGAGCCGCCCCAGCCCTTGGACACGCCGTCGGCGCGCCCGTAGAGCTCGGCCATGACCCGCTTGGGGTCCATGCCCTTGCCGATCGCGTACCCGTGGTCACGGTAGTTCGTGAACAGGTAGTCGCGCTCCTGGAGGGCGGTCATCAGGCCGACGACCGTGGCCTCCTCGCCGAGGTTGAGGTGGCAGTAGCCGCCGATCCTGGCCTGGGTGTAGGCCTGGGCCGTGCGCTCCTCGAACCGCCGGACGAACACCATCTGGCGGTAGTAGTCCAGGAGGGTGTCGGGCTTCTCGTCGGCGAGACCGGGGGAGGTGTCCTTGCGGGTGGTACGCCGCCGGGTCCCTGAGGACCTGGCGGTGCGGCCCTTCGGCTTGGCCGTGTCAGCCATGGTGTGCCTTTCTACGTACGAGAAGGCCTGGGGCCCCGGGTCTGTGGACCGGGGTGCCAGGCCCGCCGTGGCCGCGCTGTCGGGTGCGACCGTGGCGTGCGCAGCCACCCGGCTCATGCGGTGGCGGCGCTCTGTGGCTGTTGCGGGGCGCGTCCCGGGGGAGGGTGGCTCGTCCTCTCCCGGACACGGAGCGCTGGTGGGGTCTCGTGTGCAGTTGTCCGCAGAACCCCTGCCGCATTGTTTCCCGGTCCGCATCCGCGTATGCGTCCGTGGTCCGGCGTGGCGGTTGCCGGTCGCACGGGTTCGTCCACCGGCCGGATGAACGACTCCGCTTGCCCGGGAGGGGTTCGGTCGTGTGTGATGTGTGTCGCGCACACTCTACGGTCTGATCGATGATCGATCAATACAACTCTATGCCAGAAGGTCCGGTTTCGGTGTGACGGGGCAGGTCACCGCGCTCCGGTGGAACAGCGGTGCCGTGCGGTCCCGGGGCCAGGGATCAGCGGGCGCTCTCGTGGGACTTCAGCGCGGCCTCCACGTAGTTGAGCACGTGGTCGCTGAGCATCTGCCCCACCGCGGGGTCGCCCTCGACGAAGGCGCGCGTGATCTGGGCGTGGTCGGCGGCCTTGGCGTGCAGCTCCATGTTCAGCCAGCGCACCGACAGCGCGGTCCACACCTCCACGCCCAGCGACTCCCAGGTGTGCAGCAGCACGCTGTTGCGGGCGGCCCGCACGACTTCGCGGTGGAACTCCACGCTGTGCCGGATCTGCTCGGTCACGTCGCCCTGGGCGGTCGCCCGCTGGAGCGCCTCCACCTCACGCTCCAGGGAGGAGGGGTCGTCGGCCAGCCGGGGCGCGGCCAACTGCGCCGCGACCAGCTCCAGTCCGGCGCGCACGGGGTAGATCTCCGCCATGTCCTGGACGCCGAAGGCCCGCACCCGGGCGCCCTTGTTGGGCACGGTCTCGATCAGGCGCAGGGTCTCCAGCTCGCGCAGCGCTTCGCGCACCGGGGCTTGGCTCACCCTCAGCTCCGTGGCGACGCGGCGTTCCACGATCCGCTCGCCGGGCTGCCAGCGACCGGACAGCAGGCCCTCGACCAGTACCTGCCGGATCTGCTCCCTGAGCGGCTCACGGGCCAGCTTCGAGGGATCATCCGGTAGCTGGGGCAGGTCGACCATCCAGGGCCCTTCCGTTCCACGTCCAGCACACGGCCCGTGCGCGGACCGGCTCGCTCAGCGTCGTACAAGCTCTCTGAAGAGTGCCACACACCCGCGGGTCAACCGGACAGCAGGCCTCGAACCGCTAACAGAAGGCTCACGAACAGGTCGCATGGCGGTGAACCGCCAGCGTCCGGTGCCGGGGCGTGGGGCAAAGTCCGAGGTGGCGGGAACGCACGTGGGCCACCACACCACCGACGGGGGGAACTGTCCGGGTAGGCTGATCTGTCGGCGATATTCACACGAAGCTGTACGGAGCGTGACGCACGTAACGACGAGGAGTTCGATGAGGCGCCCTGACCTGCGCCGCCTTCATCCGCGCTCAAGCGGTCCGCGCCGACTGGCCCGGGCCGGGCACACGGCGCACCGCAGACGCCACGGTCGACACCCCTTGTTCCTCGGACGCCGATCCTGCCCAGAGGCCGGTCACGACGTAGTGAACCGGCCCGAAGGACCGGCCGTCGAACGGAGTGGGCGGAGAGTAGCGAACTCTCCGTCACGTCCACTCCGAGTCGGCACTGAGGACGTCAGATCAGTTCCAGCAACCACGGCTAGCCCGTCCCCCACGCTTCACAAGTGCCACAGGCAAGCCCACGACGTGTGAGACAGCACTGAGCACATGACGCACTCTTCGAGGACACGACGACATCCACGGGCGAGGCAGTTGACCGAGCCACACGACAGGCAAGAGCGGGCGGCACCGCTCCCGGGGCCCTACAGCGGGCCGATCCCCATGGTGCGTACCACCGTGTACGACCCCGGGCGGCCCGTCGTGCGCCCGGTCCGATGGCCCAGTGTGAGCGAGATCGCGTGGGGAATCGCGTCGGACCGCGTCGCCATCATGCTCGCCGTGGCGCTGCTCGTCATGACGATGCTGGCCGCGGGGCCCCTGCACCCGGTCGACAACTTCCTGAACGAGCTGCCCCGACCCTACTGGGACGCGCTTCGCGAGCCCATGATCCTGTGGCCGGACACCGTCGCCTCCCGTGCGGTCGCGCTGCCGGTCCTGGGCGTCACCGCGCTCCAACTGGCCTACTGGCATCGCAGTTGGCGTCCGATCGTGCTGGGCGCGGTCGGCGTCGTGGGGATGATGTCCCTGGTGTCGGTGATGAAGCTGGCCATCAACCGAGGGCACGCCAAGGAATTCAACCCGGACTTCTTCATGGGGCCGGGCAACGTGGCCTTCCCGTCCGGGCACGGGGCGAACGCGATCCTCATCTACGGCCTGGTGCTCTTCCTGATCATCCGGTTCGCGGCGGCCCGGCCGCACGTCATCCGGCGCCTGGCGTACTGCATCGTCGCCATCGCCCTGCTCCAGTCCATCGTCTCGATCTACCTGCACTTCCACTGGTTCACGGATCTGATGGCGGGGATGGTCGCGGGCGGCTTCGCGCTGAGGGTGACCATCCGGCTGGACCGGATGATCCCGTCCGGGCGCACCACGCAGTGGTGGCCCTGGTACGGCGAGGGGGACGGCGCGCTTCCAGCGAGGGGCTGAGCCGCTCTCCCCTCCGTGGGACCGCGCCCGTCGGACCCGGTCCGGCGGGCGCCGCGCTCGTCCGCGGTCCCTGCCCCGTCCGGGACGGGGCAGGGTGCGCCGACGTGTCGGCGCGCCGCGTACGTGCTGGTGGGTGCGCTGGCGGGTCCGTGGAACCGACGTGGGGGAGCCGTGGCGGCTCCCCGCGGTCAGGTCCCGGCCTCCACCAGTTCCCGCATGCGGGCCAGACGTTGCAGGAACATCCGGTCCATCACAAACCTTAGTACGGTTCTGTCCACAACGGGACCGAAGAGGCTGGCGAATTCCACCCGGTCCGTGTAGGCGGTCCCGGTGCCCTCGGGCGCCGTCGTGTGCGTGTGCCGGAAGTACCGGAACAAGCCGCGTAGTTGGAGGTCGGTGAAGTGGTCGCCCTCCTCGAAGGAGTCGATGACACCGACCCAGCGCACGGGGAGGAGCCCGGCCAGGCGCCAGCGCATCACCATCGTCTCGCCCACGGCGAAGCCCGCCTCGGGCCAGCGCAGGACGCGTACCCCGCCGGGCATGGAGGCCTCCAGGCCCGACCGGCTCGTGCAGAACGCGAACACCCGGTCGGGCGGCGCGTCGAAGCGGGCCGTGTAGACCGCCGTGCTCGTGGCGCGGGGGCGTTCGGTGGTGTTCGGGCCGCTCAGGGGCCCGCGTTCGTCGATCTCGCGTCCGGCCATGGTGTTCCTCCAGGTCAACTCGGCATCGGCCTACCCCGGCGCCCCGGGAGGGAACCCCTGCGGGGACGCCGCTCGGTTTGAGCTGTTCGCTGGGTGGTGCGTCGGGCTGCGCCGTGCGGGGTAGCGCCGTGCGGGACGCCCGGGCCCGGGGTCGGGGTCGGGCGCGGACGGCCCCGTTCCCTCCGGCGAAAGCGGGGCGGGGCCGTGGACGGGAGGCACCGGTTCCGGAACGGGAAATGAACCGTCATCCCTTGTGGGAGTACCCCTTAGGGGTATATTGCTTGTAGTGACGCGCCGCCGGGGTGGACGTCTGTCCCATAAATACCCCTAAGGGGTATGTTGCGAGAGTGAGGGGGAGAACGACATGAGCACAGGTGAACACGGATCGCGCGGCCGCGGAGGCGAACGGGCCCAAGGGCGGGATGAGAGCTCCGAGGGAAGCGCCGGACACACGGGCACCTCGGGTCACGATTCGCACACCGGCCACGGCTACCACACCGCGCACTCGGGTGTCTCCGCGCACGGTGAGCCCACCGCTCACGACGGACACGGTGAGCACACCGGTCACGGCGGTCACGGAGACCACGCCGCGATGTTCCGGACCCGCTTCTGGTGGAGTCTGCTGCTCAGCGTTCCCGTGGTCCTCACCAGTCACATGATCTCCGGCTGGCTCGGCTACCAGGTCCCCTCCGCGCTGGCCTGGGTGCCGCCGGTACTCGGCACCGTCGTCTACCTCTACGGCGGCTGGCCCTTCCTCTCCGGCGTCGTCGGCGAACTCCGCGAGCGCAGGCCCGGCATGATGACCCTGGTCGCCATGGCGATCACCGTCGCCTTCGGCGCCAGCATGCTCGCCACTTTCGGCGTGGTGGGCATGGAACTCGACTTCTGGTGGGAACTGGTCCTGCTGGTCGTGGTCATGCTCCTCGGCCACTGGCTGGAGATGCGCGCACTCGGCCAGGCGTCCGGCGCACTGGAGGCACTGGCCGCGCTCCTGCCCGACCGCGCCGAGAGGGTCGGCGCCGACGGGGGGACCGAGGAGGTGGGCCTCGCCGACCTGCGCACCGGCGACACCGTCCTGGTCCGCTCCGGCGGGCGCGTTCCCGCCGACGGCACCGTGGTCGGGGGCGGCGCCGCCGTGGACGAGTCGATGATCACCGGCGAGTCCCGCACGGTCACCCGTTCCGAGGGCGACCGCGTCGTCGCCGGGACCGTCGCCACCGACTCCTCGGTCCGGGTCCGCGTCGACGCCGTCGGCGAGGACACCGCCCTGGCCGGTATCCAGCGGCTCGTCAGCGAGGCGCAGGAGTCCCGTTCGCGCTCGCAGGCGCTCGCCGACCGGGCCGCCGCCCTCCTGTTCTGGTTCGCCCTGGTCGCCGCCGTGCTCACGGCCGCCGTGTGGACCCTGCTGGGCGAGGCCACCGAGGCCGTCGAACGCACCGTGACCGTCCTGGTCATCGCCTGCCCGCACGCCCTGGGGCTGGCGATCCCGCTGGTCATCGCGATCTCCACGGCCGTCTCCGCCCGCAACGGCATCCTGGTCAAGGACCGCATGGCCCTGGAGCGGACCCGCCTCGTGGACACCGTGCTCTTCGACAAGACCGGCACCCTGACCAGGGGCGCCCCCGCCGTCGCCGACACCGCCGCCGCCTCCGGGCACACCTCCGAGCGGGTGGTGGCCCTGGCCGGTGCGGTCGAGGCCGACTCCGAGCACCCGCTCGCCAGGGCGATCGTCCGGGCGGCGAGGGAGGCGGGCACGGTACCCGCCGCCACCGGCTTCCGGTCGCTGACCGGACGCGGTGTCCGCGCCTCGGTCGAGGGCTCCGACGTGCACGTGGGCGGCCCGTCCCTGCTGGAGTCGCTCGGTCTCACCGAGCCGGACGACCTGGCCGGACGCACCGGGCCCTGGCGTGAGCGCGGAGCGACGGTGCTGCACGTGGTCGTGGACGGCGAGGTGGCCGGTGCCCTGGCGCTGGCCGACGAGGTCCGCCCCGAGTCGGCCGCGGCCGTCCGGCGGCTCCAGGAGCGGGGCGTGCGCGTCGCGATGGTGACCGGCGACGCCCGCAACGTGGCCGACGCCGTGGCCGAGCGGCTCGGCCTCGACGAGGTCTTCGCCCAGGTCCTGCCCGACCAGAAGGACGCCGTGGTCCGCGACCTCCAGTCGAGGGGGAACCGGGTGGCGATGGTCGGCGACGGTGTGAACGACGCGCCCGCCCTGGCCAGGGCGGACGTCGGCATCGCGATCGGCGCGGGCACCGACGTGGCGATCGAGTCCGCCGGGGTCGTGCTGGCCTCGGACGACCCGCGCGGCGTGGTGGCGGTCCGCGAGCTGTCTGCGGCCGGTTACCGCAAGATGGTGCAGAACCTCGTGTGGGCCGCCGGTTACAACGTCGTCGCCGTCCCGCTGGCCGCCGGGGTGCTGGCACCGGTCGGGATCGTGCTCGCCCCGGCCGTGGGAGCGGTGCTGATGAGCCTGTCCACGATCATCGTGGCGCTCAACGCCCAACTCCTGCGCCGGGTGGACCTGAGCGCCTCCTCCTGAGGGCCGAAGGTCCCGTCGACGGCGGGACCGGACCCGGTAATCTCTGGAGATCGCGGAGCCCCTCCGGTAGCGGGAGGGGCATCGCGACAGGCCACCGTCCCGATCGGATACGGGACGGTGGCTACCTCGTTCCCGCAGCTCAGCGAGGTTTCACGTGAAACCTTCGAGCTGGTCGCGGGCGTGTCAGCCGAAGATGTCCTCCGCTTGCTCGACCTCGCCGGCGCGACGGATCCACGTCCGCAGGGTCTCCAGGTCGGTGCAGGATTCGACGCGCTGGCGGACCTCGTCGGAGACGGTCAGACCGCGTGCGTCGAGGAAGAGCAGGACGCTGTTCGCGGCCTCGGCGGTACGGCCTTCCTCCCGGCCCTCTTCCCGGCCCATACGGACGTACTTGCGGGCGAAGTCGCTCTGCCACTTGTAGGTGTCCAAGGCCATCAAGCCCTCCAACTCCTTCCGGGCGGCCTCCTGAAGACCGGCCAGTACGTAGTCATAGTAAAACGTGCGGTTCTTCGGAGCGGTGGAGTCAAGCGCCTCCACCACCGTTTTCAGGGTGCGCGGGTCTGTGTCCCCGTGGGCGTAGGCCGACAACACCGCGAGTTCGGGCATCGCGCGTGCCTGCTCCACATCGGTGACGACGGGAGTGTTGCCCGGACCGATCACCAACGGCCTCAGCACGAAGCCGGGGTGGCCGATGCTGATGGGCTTGGCGCACCAGCGCGCCATCGCGTCGTCAGGGCACAGGACCACGAGCACGGCGGGGCACTCCAGGCGGACGCGCAGGTTGACCAGGTAGGCGGGCCAACTCGCCCGCTTCTCCTTGTCCCGGTCGTGCTGGCGTTCCACGACGATCGCCAGCACGTTGCGGGTCCCGTCGCGGAGCAGTGTGGCTCCGTCGCTGTTGAGTTCCTTCGGGTCGCAGTTGGTGAGAACCGAAGTTGTGGGCAGGGCCTCGGTGTGGTGGGGGACATCGAATCCCAAGGACTCCTTGAGTAGCACTGAGGCCAGGGCCGGTTGGTTCTGGATGATCCGTAGTGGGATCTCATGGGCTCGGCTGGGCATACGTCTCCTTGTCGGTGCTGTCGGTGCTGTCGGTGCTGTCGGTGCTGGCGGGGTTGAAGTAACGCGGGTGCGGGCCCGGCGCTGCCGGTCGAGCCGGGTGTGCGGCATGCCGGAGAGCACGTACCGCTCCCGGGGTCCGGCGGCCCCGACCACCCCGGAACGGGGCGCGGGCTCACCGGGTAGGCCGCCGCCGGGGTCGTCCTTCCACTGCCGGCGCAGGGCGGCGGCGCGTTCCACGGCGAGGGCGAACGCGCGCCGGACCTCCTCCGTCTCGGAGGCGAGTCCGGGGCCCCGGGGCGAACGCGCGCCGAACACAGTTGCGCGTGAGCGCTCGTGGACGGCGAAGCGGGGCCTGACCAGGGTGATGTCCTCGGCCGGAAAAGACGTGCTGGGCGGGGCCAGACGGGGAGGTGGAAGCGCGCCGGGGCAGGGGCGGAGACGTGGCGTCGCACGCGGGTGGAGCGGCGTCCGCAGGGTGCGGAGAGGAAGGCGATCAGCGGGCCGAGGGCACGGCTGGGAACGGCAGCGCTAAACTGGCACATGCTGGCAATCCTTGTGTCTGAAGAGGTGGAAGTTGCCGGCCGCGGCCCCGAACGGCAGTTAACCGTTGCGGGGTCATCGTGTGGGTTCAGTTGTGTGGTCGCAGCCAGATTAGGGCACGCCTGTTCGGGCGGAGAAATTTTTCCGCGAAACGGCCGGGAAAAGTTCCTTTAGCTCCTGTCGTGCCAGTTCAGAGCGCATGAAAAAGGGGCCAGCGCTAACTGCTGGCCCTATCCATAAAATCCCTCATGCCGGAATTGGAAGTATTCGCGCGCGAGGTGTTCGGGCGGCTTCGGCCGAACCGGCCGGGGCCGGGCGCGGCGGGCTCCCGCGCCCGTCGGCGGCCGGTCAGCGAACGGGCGCCGCCCCCACCCGCGCCCGCTCCAGGGTGCACGGCGCCGGGTGGTCCAGGCACGCGCCCATCGCCCGGTGCCACCGGTTGCCCCGTAGCCGGGGCTCCAGCGCGGCCACCGTCGCCCCGTACTTGGTGAACCGCGCCTCCCGGACCCCGTGCTCGTGCAGCCTGCGCTCGGTGGCGGTGAGCCCGCCGCGCGTCTTGATCTCCAGCAGCACCGCCTCCGGGCGCATCCGCACCGACCAGCCCGCCCGGTAGCCGACCAGGCCGGTGTCCACCGTCACCCGTTCCCCACCCGAGAAGGCCACCACCGTCGTGCGCCGGTAGTCGGTCACCGCGCTGGCCCTCAGCACGTCCGGCGCCTCGATGCCGTACGAGACCAGCGTGTCCTCCAGGAACCGCCGGGCCTCGGGGGCCATCCGGTCCGGCGGACCCGAGTAGGCGATCCGGGTCTTGTCGGTGATCCCGCGCGCGCCCTTGAGCTTGATCTCGAACATGCGCGTCCCCGTGTCCACGTACGTGCGCGTCCGGGCCTTGAAGCGCACCCGCCGCCCCTGCCGGTGGTCGTGGAAGGTCCGCAGGTCGGGGGTGTCGAAGTAGGTGGACGAGTACCGGAAGTCCCGCTGCCCGTCGATGGTCAGCACCCCGAACCGGTCCCCGGCGGACGCGAACAGCGGTTCCAGCAGCTCGACGGGCACCAGGTACTTGCGGCAGGTCCGGGTCACCAGGGCGGCGCGTTCGTTGATCTCGGCGAGCGACATCGGGCGCAGCCCCGCGATGACAGGAGAGGGAACGTCCACCGGAGCGGGCGTTTCCACGGGTCTCAGGAGGGCGTCCAGGGCCATGGGTGTCTCCACGGTGACGAGGGCTTGCGCGGGGGCGGGGACCGCTGTGCTCATCGGCGTCCCGTCCGTCCCGCCGCGGAGGTGAAGCCCTGTCCGAACCCGCGTCCGGGGCCGGGGGCCGAAGCGATCCGGGGCGCCCGGAACCGCACGTCCACGATCATCAGGTCGCGCACGTAGTCGACCTCGGTGACCTCGATCTTCGTGACCCGGCCGCGCAGCCGCGCCTCCAGGTCCTGGCGCAGCGCCACGGGGTCCTCGTGCACCACGTCCAGGGTCAGGACGCGGCGCTCGTGCCGTGAGAGCAGGCGCGGGTGGTCGGCCGCGTACATGCCGGTGAGCAGCAGGGCGTTGAGGCCCAGCAGCACCCAGGGCATCGGGGCCGCCACCGCGTTGACCAGCCCCAGGGCGATCGCCGTGAAGTAGTAGCCGATCTCGCCCTGGCTGATGAGGTCCGACCGCAGGCGCAGGATGGACAGCACGCCGAACAGGCCGAAGCCGACCGCCAGAGCGACCTCCTGGTTGGTCAGCATGGACACCACGGCGAAGATGCCGGTGTTGAGCGCCACGTAGGCCAGCAGCAGGTCGCGCCGCCCGTGGCGGCGGAAGTAGATGGTGTACGACAGGACGATGATCGCGGTCGTGTTGACCGCCAGTGCGAACCAGAACATGCGTTCATCCTCTGGACGGGCGGTGAGGAACCCGTGAGGAGCGGATGAGGGAACCCTCATGTTCGTCATGCGCCGGTCATCCGCGACACGGGCGGGGGGCGGAGGCGTCACCGACACCTCCGCCCCCTCGTCACCGGGACGTCGCCCTTCGCACACCGGGGCCCTGCCGTCCCTGAGCGCACCGGTCATCCGGGGCCGCACCGGGCCGCTCCGGGGCGCCCGTCTCACCCGGTCAGCCGGTAACCCATCCCGCGAACGGTCACGATCCGCTCCGCGCCCACCTTGCGGCGCAGCGCCCGCACGAACACGTCCACCACGTTCGACCCGGGGTCGTAGTCGTAGCCCCACACGTGCGACAGCATCTGCTGCCTGGTGAGCACCTGGCCCGGGTGCCGCATGAGCAGCTCCAGCAGGGAGAACTCGCGCGCGGTCAGGTCCACGGACGTCCCCTCCACCGCCACCCGCCGTGTGCGCAGGTCCAGGGCCAGGCCGCCCGCGCGCAGCACCGTCAGCTCGGTGGGGCGCTCGTTGCGCATCCGCAGCCGCACCCGGGCCAGCAGCTCCTCGAACCGGAACGGTTTGGTGACGTAGTCGTCGGCCCCGATCTCCAGACCCGTCACCGTGTCCCGCACGCCGTCGCGCGCGGTCAGGATGACCACGGGTATGTCCACTCCCAGCGAGCGCACGCGCCGCAGCACGTCGAACCCGTCGGTGTCCGGCAGGCCCAGGTCCAGCAGCATCAGGTCGAACCCGCCGGTCACCGCGTAGTCCACGGCCTCCGCCCCCGTGCCCACCACGGTGGTGGTGAACCCGCTGGCGTCCAGGCCCTTGCGGACGAACGAGGCGATCCGCTCCTCGTCCTCGACGATGAGGATGCGACTCACACGTACCTCTTTCCTGTCGGGATGACCAGGGTGAACGTCGAACCGGCGCCCGGCGCGGAACGCAGGTCCACCCGCCCGTGATGGGCCTCGGCGATGGCGCGGACGATGGCCAGGCCCAGCCCGGCGCCCCGGTCCCCCCTGGCAGCCCCGCTGCCCCGCGAGAAGCGCTCGAAGATCCGGCCGTGTTCC
Organism: Nocardiopsis sp. RV163; assembly: GCF_001029525.1. Lineage (NCBI taxonomy): Bacteria > Bacillati > Actinomycetota > Actinomycetes > Streptosporangiales > Nocardiopsidaceae > Nocardiopsis > Nocardiopsis sp. RV163. Next base: position 25,702 of record NZ_LEKI01000033.1, read on the forward strand.
TCGGCCGGGATGCCGGGCCCCTGGTCGCAGACCCAGAACAGCACGTCGTCTCCGCTGAACCCCGAGCCCACGCGCAGCGTCGATCCCGGCTCGGTGTGCCGCACCGCGTTGGCGGCCAGTTGCACCACGGCCTGCGTGATGCGCTGCGGGTCGAGCAGGGCGACCCCCTCGGCCAGCGACTCCAGGCGCCAGTCGCGGTCGCCGAGCCTGCGCACCTTCGCGTCGATGTCGCTGGTCAGCTCTGCCAGGGACACCTCCTCCCCGCGCAGGAAGTCGGGCTGCTGGGCCTTGGCGAGCAGAAGCAGGTCCTCCACGATCCGGCTCATCCGATCCAGCTCGTCGGTGACCAGTCGCACGACCTCGCGCCGTTCCCCGGGGTCGTCGCCCATCAGCTCCAGGTGGCCTCGCACGATGGTGATCGGCGTGCGCAGCTCGTGCCCGGCGTCGTCCACGAACCGCCGCTGGGCGGTGAAGGCGCCCTCCAACCGGTCCAGCATGCTGTTGAACTGCTCGGCGAGCGCGGCGATGTCGTCCCGCCCGGACACGTCGATGCGCCGGGTCAGGTCCTCCTCGGTGATGTGCGCGGCCGTCTGCCGGACCAGGCGCACGGGCGCCAGGAAGCGGCCCGCCACCCACCAGGCCGCGGTGCTCGCCGCGATCAGTCCGGCCAGGCTGACCAGAGCGATCGTCTGCGTGGTGGAGGTGACCGTGTCCTCGTCGGCCTCGGTGAAGTAGCCGATGACGAACCATCCCGCGCCCGCGGCGTCGGCGCCGCCGCCCGGGGGCAGTGCGCGGATCTTCTCCCACCGCATCGGGCCGGCGGGGGTGTCCAGGGTCCCGCGGGCGCTGGACGCCTCCAGCACCTCAGCGACCATCGCGGGATCCGCGGACACGTCGAAGGGAGGCTCCTGGCCCTGGCGGATGCGTCCGGGCCCGGCCCCGGCGTCCGGGGCGCCGCCCGCGCCTCCGCCGGAGGCCGACTCCTCCACCCAGCCGAACAGGATCTCGGCCCGGTCGGGGTACTGGCGGGCCAGGTGGAGCCGGATGAGGGTGGAGACGTCGGTGAAGGGCTCACCCGTGTTCGGGTCCACGCCCACGGCGGCGAACTCCTGGAACTCGCCGATCTCCTGGGACAGCGCCCCGTCCACGCGCTCGTCGTTGCGCGCGGTGAGCGCGCTCCAGGTGAGGATGTTGACCAGGACCAGGACGGCGGCCATCAGCAGGACGACCCAGGCCATGATGAGGAGTCTGGCGGGGATGCGCCGCTTCTGCGGCACCTCCGGCTGGGGGCCCCTCATGACCATGGTGGAGTTCATGTCGGTGTGCGCCGACGCGCCCCAGGTGTTCCCGCCGACCACGCCGCTGAGGTCCTCGGTCGGGGCGTCCCCGTCGCAACGACCCTCAGTCGTCATCGTCGCCGCCCTCGTAGTCGCCGTCATCGTCGCAGTCGTCGTCATCATCGCTGTCGTCGTCACCGCAGGTGGGAGCGGGGGCTTGACTCGGTGTCGCGGAGGGGGACGGCGAGGGCCCGTCCGACGCCTCGGAGTGGTCGGGGTCCTCCGCGTCGGGGGTCCCGTCGCCGTCGTGGTCGGTGATCGGCGGCGGGGGAGGGACGACGTCCTCGTCGGAGGCAGGTGCGGGGCCGGCGCCGGGGGACTCCCCGACCACCACCTCACCCGGGGCGGCGGTGTCCGGGGTGCGCTCGGGCATCGCCCACACCAGGACCGCCCCCGCGACCAGGAACGCCGCGACGGTGCCCGCCAACAGCAACGTCAGTGGTGATCTCATACTCCCCGAGCCTTCCGGGCGCGGGGGAACACGAGATGAAACGAACATGAGGAATTCTTCATCCGCGCCCGTCGGCGGTCCGGTGCGGACGACCGGACCCGCCGGGGCCGGGCGCGGCGGGCGCGTCCGGCCCCGGCGGCGCGGTCACGGCTTCCGGACCGTCTCCGGGCGCGTGCGCCGCAGGCCCAGAGCCGCGTCCACCACGAGGAAGGCCAGCAGGGAGACCCCGAACACCGGTAGGAACAGGCCGACACCCACCGCCGCCGCCGCGACCAGGGCCAGGCACCACCACGGCAGCCCACGCCAGGTCCCGCGTGCGGCGAGCGGCCGTCCCACGGAGAACGCGGTGTCCCGGGTCGGTCGGCGCAGCCACCACATGCGGTAGCCCCAGAACACGAGGAACAGCGCGGACAGGGCGATCCCCGTCAGCAGGAGCTGGTTCGGCAGGCCGAACAGCAGGCCCATGTGGAAGGCGATCCCCCACGTGGCCAGCTTGGCCACGAAGGGGTGGTCCTCGAACCGCAGCTCCTCGACCACCTCGCCGCTCGTCGCGTCCACGGCCGCCGCGTCCTGGTGCACGGGCCAGCTCCGCCCGGTTCCCTGGACGGTGAAGGGAGCGCCTTCCTCCACAGGCACCGAGATCTCCATCGGACCGTCGATCCCCGCGGCGTGCACCGATTCCAGAACCGTGTCCAGGTCCACGTCCTGCCCGCCCGGGCCGTGGTCCGCGTGGTCGCCGTGTCCGCCGTGGTCCCCGTGGCCCGACTGCTCCTCGTGGTCCGCGTGCTCGGACGGGGCGGGCGCCGAGAGCGACGGCGTGGTCCAGCCGAGGGCCACGCGCATGTCGGTGACGTTGGCCCCGGCGAACCGGGACCAGGTCAGCCCGGTGGCGGACACCATCAGCAGGCCGACCACGGCCCAGACGCCGAGCGACCCGTGCCAGGACATGGTCCGGTTCCGTCCCCTGGCGGAGGGCTCGGGCAGCAGGGTGCGGCGCAGACGGCGGGCCTTGCGCCGGCGCGCGGTCCACAGCACGACCCCGCCCAGCGCGACCGCCCACAGCCAGCTCGCGGCGAGTTCGCCGTACAGGCGGCCGAACTCTCCCAGGTGCAGGTGGCGGTGGAGTTCGGACAGCCACGACCGCACGGGCAGCGCGCCGCTGCTGCCGTAGCTGGTCGTCTCGCCGAGGAGTTCGCCGCTGTAGGGGTCGACGAAGACGGCGAGCCGGTAGCTCTCGGGGAGCCCCTCCACGTCCAGCAGGACGCGGGTGCTCTCGTCGGTGGCCGTGCCCGGGCGCACGGCGCTCAGCGTTCCCCCGGGATGGGCGGCGATCGCGGTGTCCACCTGTTCCTGGAGGGGCAGCGCGCTGTCGCCGGGGGTGACGCGGAGCTGGTCGGCGTAGAGCACCTGTTCCAGTTGCGGCGCGTACGCGTACAGCAGTCCGGTGAGGGCGGCCACGGCGATGAAAGGCGCGACGAGGACCCCGGCGTAGAAGTGCAGGCGTAGGAGGAGTTGGCGCAGGGCCGCCCAGACGGAGGAGCGGCGGTTCGGAGGGGGAGGCGGTTCGGGGGAGTCGAGCCGGTCGGGGGCATGGGACGTCATGGGAGCGACCTTCCTGGGTCTGGTTCGGGGCGGCCCGGGGGCGGGCACGCCCGGGGCACCGACGTGTCGGCGGAGGCCCGGTGCTGGAGGCACCGGCGGGCTGTTCAGAACAGGAAGGCCGCGGGCGGTCCGCGCAGGATCCGGACGTGCCTCAGGAACAGGAGGAAGACGCCGGGACGGAGCGGCGTGTGCCCGGTGAGCCGGGCGGGACCGCTGCGCGCGGTGAGGGCGGGGGCCGAGGCGAGGACCAGCAGGCGGTGCAACAGGGAGCGCACGAGGTCGACGAGGGCGAAGGCCGCCCGTTCCCCCTGGCGCAGCCACCACGCGCACACCACCCCGGCGGCGGCGTGGGCGAGGAGCATGTCCGCCCCGACCCCGGCTCCGGCCAGCGCCCCGGAACCGGCCGAGTGGTCGGTTCCGTGCGACGCGGAGCCGCCCGGTGAGGCGACCGCGAACAGCAGGTGCAGGACGGCCTGTCCCCACAGCGTCGTCGCTACGAGGGCGCCGAGGCGCTGCTCGGAGCGGAAGAGCCCGTGGGCGACGGCGAGGACGAGGACGAACCCAGCCGCGAGGCCGAGCGGCGCCACCGCGTGTCCGGAGGCGAGGACGTGGCCTGTGGAGGACACGCCCGTGCACACCGCGGCGAACACCGTGGCGCGAGGCAGTCGGAGCGGGACCGTGCCGGCCATGGCGGTCAGTATCCCCCGGATTCCCGAGGGTGCCCATCCCCCTTTCTGGGAGCGTTCCCATGACAGCGCGCGCACGCGCCGTCGCGGTCTCCGCCTGGACGCGGCCCGATCGCGCCGCGCGTGTGGCGGCGTTTCCCCGGCGTCGCGAGTGCGGCCCGACGCCGAGCCGATCCCGCCGCGGGCGTTGGGGCGCTCCCCGGCGGTGCCGCACACGCGGTCGCGTTTTCGCGGGTGTCCGGGTCGGTCACGCCGCGCTTGGTGGGACGCCGGGCCCCGCCCTCCGGGGCCGCCCGGTCGCCGTGGGTCCGCGTCCAGCGCCGGGCGGACCCGGGATCCAGCGGCTTCCTGCCGACCGGCGCGGCCACCGGGTCGGGGCACCCCGGCCGACCGGCCGGGGTGCCCACCAGAGCGTGGCCGAACGCGTTTTCGCGTGACGAAACAACGCAACGAAATCGCGATGGGCTACGCAACGGGTTTGTCACCTTCAGGACAACGGAAAGCGGCCCGTGGACAGTCCTGCACCGCCAACGCAATGGCCGCGCCCGACCGCTGCTTCCGGTCGGGCGCGCAACCACGGCGGCACCGTGGGGTCAGGCGGAACCGAGTGCCTCGGTCGGCTGCTGGGCCGCCGCGCGCAGCGCGGGCACCAGGCCCGCCGCCGCGCCGATGACGACCGTCGCCGCCAGGGCCCCCGCCCCCGCCCACCAGGGCACGGCGAACGGCCAGCCCCGCAGGGTCGCGTACACCAGCGTCGCCAGGGCGCCGAGCACGCTCCCGGCCGCGCCGCCCAGGGCCGAGAGCACGACCGCCTCCACCAGGAACTGCGTCCGGATGTCGCGGCGCGTCGCGCCCAGGGCCCGGCGCAGCCCGATCTCCCCGCGGCGTTCCAGGACCGAGATGACCATGGTGTTGGCCACCCCCACCCCGCCCACCAGCAGGGAGATCCCGCCCAGTCCCAGCAGCAGCCCGTTGAGGGTCTGGTCGGCGGCCCGCTGCGCCTCCAGGGCGTCCGAGGGGCGCGACACCTTCACCTCGTTGGGGCTCTCCGGGTTGGCGTTGCGCCCGACCAGCGATCGCGCGTCCGCGACCCGCTCGGGGTCCAGGCGCACGTAGATCGCGGAGGCCTCGCCCCGCGCGCCGAGCAGGTCCTCGGCCGCCTCCTGGCCGAGCAGCACCGCGTTGTCCAGTTCGGGCGCCAGTTCCACCGCGTCCAGGATGCCGACGACGGCGAAGTACTCGCCCCCGACCAGCACGAGGGTGTCCGGGGTGACCCGGGTGACGCCCAGCCTCGCGGCCGCGTCCCGCCCCAGTACCACCGACGGGTGGTCGACGGTGGCCGGGTTCAGCCACACGCCCTGGTCCACGCGGGCGCGCAGGGTGTCCAGGAGCCCCGGTTCCACGCCGTACGCGGCGATCCCCCCGGACTCGCCCTCGGGGACGAGGTCGCTCCGGTAGACGCCCGCCCCCCTCACCATCTCCACCCGGGCGGAGCGCTCCACCTCCGGCATGCGGTCGATCCGGCCCTTGGCCTCGGGCGGGAGCGTGGTGGCGCCTCCGAACAGGTCGCTGCCCGGGGCGACGGTCAGCATGTTGGTGCCCAGGCGTCCGATCCGGGCGTCCAACTCGGCCCTGCCCGACTCCGAGACGCCCACCACCGCGACCATGGCCGCGATACCGATGGCGATACCCAGGGCGGACAGCACCACCCGGGTCGGACGGGCCCGCAGGCCGCTCGCCCCGGTCCGAAGCCGGTCGGCGACGGACAGTCTGGCCGGTCGGGGCCCCGAGCCGCACCCGCGCCGCCGCGCCCAGGGGCCCCTCATCGGGCCCGACCCGTGTTCGCGCCGCCGACACCCGCGTCCGCCGGGGCGGGAGGGCCGGAGTCGGCGACGATCCGGCCGTCGTGCACCTCCACCCGTCTGGGCAGGCCCGAGGCCAGCTCCCTGTCGTGCGTGATCACGACCACGGTCACCCCGTCCCGGTGCAGTTCGCCGAGCAGTTCCATCACGATCGCGCCCGAGGCCGAGTCCAGCGCCCCGGTCGGCTCGTCGGCCAGCAGCATCCGAGGGGAGGAGGCCACGGCGCGGGCGATCGCCACGCGCTGCTTCTGCCCGCCGGACAGCTCGTGCGGCCGGTGGTCGGCGCGGTCGGCCAGCCCCACGCGCTCAAGCGCTCCCAGCGCACGCCGCCTGCGCTCGCGCCTGGGCGCGCCGGAGTACAGCAGGCCGTCGGCCACGTTGTCCACGGCCCGCACGTTGGGCGCCAGGTGGAACTGCTGGAAGACGAACCCGAGCGAGCGCGCCCGTAGCGCGGACAGCCCGTCGTCGCGCAGGGACCCCACGTCGTGCCCGAACACGCGGACCGTGCCCGAGGTCGGCGCGTCCAGGGTCCCGAGCAGGTTGAGCAGGGTGGACTTGCCCGAGCCCGAGGGGCCCACGATCGCCACCATCTCCCCGCGGCGCACGACCATGTCCACCCCGTCCAGGGCCCGTACACCGCCGGGGTAGTGGCGGCTCACCCCGGTGAACTCCGCGGCGTTCATTCCGGGACCACCACCTCGGTGCCCTCGCCGATCCCCTCGCCCGTGACCTCCACCCGGCCGTCCGAGAACCAGCCCGTCTCCACCGGCACGTCGCGCACGGTGCCGTCGCCGTCCACCACGGAGAGCCCGTAGCGGTCCCCCGGCAGCGCGATCAGCGCGCCCACCGGAGCGGCCAGCACGTCCTCCCGCGACTCCCCGCGGGCGACCACGGTGACCGGCGCCTGATCGAGGAAGTCCGCGGTCTCCTCCTCCAGGTCGATGACCACCTCCACGGTGGGATCGCCGCCGCCTCCGCCCTCCTCGCCCTCCTCGACGGTGGCGACGGTGCCGACGCTCTCCACCACCCCGGCGACGCTCTCCCCGCCGGGCAGCCGGACGGTGACCCCGGCGTCCTCGGTGAGCAGGTCGCGGTCGCCGACGGCCAGGTCCACGCGCACGACCTGGCGTGTGGAACTGGTGGTCAGCAGCGCCGTCGCGGGCGCGACGCCCGCGCTGACTTCCACCTCGTGCCCGGTCACCCGCACCGCACCGGAGGTGTACCAGATCTGGGAGGGGTGCACCTCGCCGGTGACCTCCATGCCCTCGGTGTCGTCCTGCCAGCGACGGACGGCCTCGGCGGTCAGCCACGTGTACTCGTCGTCCACGGTGAAGCCCGAGTAGCCCAGTCCGGACAGCGCCTGCTCGAACTGGCGCACGTCCTCGCCGCTGCTACCCGGCTCCAGCGGCCGGTAGGCGGGCCTGTCCCCGTGCAGCAGGACCGTGGGCCTGCCGTCGATCTCCCAGGCGAGGTCGCCCGCGGTCAGCTCGGAGCCCACCCCGGGCAGCCGCGTGACCACGCCGTCGGAGCGGGCGAAGAACGTGCCCCCTCCCGCGTATCCCAGGGCGCCGTCGAGGTTCTCCTCGCGCAGCAGCGTGGTGCGTTCGACCCGAGCCGTCGGTCCGGGGTCGGGAGTCCCACCGTCCGTGGTTCCCCCCGGCAGTCCCCGCACGGTGGCCCACGCCACGCCGCACAGGAGCACGAGGGCGAGCAGCGCCGCGCCCAGCCACAGCGGACCGAGCCGGCGGCGGCGCGGCCGCTCCTCCTCCCGCTCCTCCTCGGGGAGGAGCGCGGTGTCGGCGCTCACGAGTTCCCTCCTCCGGCCCCGGTGGTGCCGCCGAAGCCGCCGCCCTCTCCGAAGACCTCCCCGGAACAGGTGGTCAACGCCTCGGTGTGCTCGTCGTCCTCCGGGTCCACGGGCAGCGTCAGGCCCTCGCCGGGCCTGGGGTCGGGGACGTCGATCCCGTTCTCACGCAGGCACTCGGCCATCTTCAGGTCCTGCTCGAACACCTCCTCCCGGTCGGGGGCGTCCTCGTCCACCGGGAGGTGCTCCTCGCAGGCCTCCAACGCCTCCGCGAACCCCTCCTGGTCGGCTTCGGGCAGGGCGATGGAGACGCCGCCCTCGGAGTCGGGCTCGGGGTCGGGCATCTCATGGCCGTTGTCGCGCATGCACTCGGCGAACTCCAGCCGGGCCTCCTCCATGGACGTCTCCTCGCCCCCGCCGGTGCCGCCACCGCCGGGCTCCCCGCCGCCGAGGGCTCCGCAGCCGGTCAGCAGCAGTCCTGCCAGTACCGCCCCGACGAGGGGGCCCGCTGTCACGCGCATGTCGATCACTCCTGTCCCGTGGGGGTGCCGCCCGGCACCGCTCCTCCGTGTCGTCACGGCACATGTCAGCGGAGCCCGGGTTAGCCACCGGTTAGGGCCGTGGAGTCCCGCCGGGGTTAACCTCCGCCTAACCGCCGGGACGGTAGTGCTGGTCCGGGCGCCGCCGTCGGTGGGCGGGCCGCGAGCGAGGGGGACGCATGAGGGTCCTGGTGGTGGAGGACGAACCGGCGCTGGCCGAGACGGTCGCCGAGGGGCTGCGCGGGGAGGGTATGGCCGTGGACGTGTGCCACGACGGCGACACGGGCCTGGAGATGGCCTGTGTGCACGACTACGACGTGGTCGTCCTGGACCGCGACCTGCCGGTCCTGCACGGAGACCAGGTGTGCCTGCGGCTGGTCGAGGACCCCGGGGTCGAGGCCCGCTTGCTGATGCTCACCGCGGCCGGAGGACTGGATGACCGGGTCGAGGGGTTGGACCTGGGCGCCGACGACTACCTGGCCAAGCCCTTCGCCTACGCGGAACTGCTGGCGCGGGTCCGCGCGCTGGGGCGCCGGTCCCGACCGGGCGCGCGTCCCCGGCTGTCCCGGGCCGGGCTGGTGGTCGACACCAACCGCCGCACCGCCTTCCGCGAGGGCCGCGAGCTCTCCCTGTCGCCCAAGGAACTGGGTGTGCTGGAGGAGTTGCTGCGCGCGGACGGCGCCCCGGTGAGCACGACCCACCTCGTGGAGAAGGTGTGGGACGCCCACCTGGACCCGTTCAGCGGCGTGCTCAAGGTGGTGGTGCACGGACTGCGCCGCAAACTCGGGGACCCGCCGGTGATCCGGACTGTCCCCGGCCACGGGTACCGGGTCTGACATGCGGTTCACGAGCAGGAAAAGGGGCGGCGCGGCCGGGGCCGCACTCACCCTGCGCGCCAGGCTGACCCTGGTCTACACCGCCGTCTTCGCCGTGGGCGGGGCGGTGCTGCTCGGGGCCAACTACGCGATGGTCTCCGCCAGTCTGGAGGCCCGGGGCGTCGACCTGGCCGCGACCATCGTCGCCTCTGGGGACGGAGGTGAGCCCTCCATCGCCGTCGGGCCCGCCGTGCCCGCGGAGTCGGCGAGGCCGTTCGAGGAGGTGGAGGGGGTGTCCGGGCCGACGACCCCGCTGGGCGACTACCAGGACGGTGTGCTCTCCGACCTGCTGACCACGTCGGTCGTCGTGCTGGTGGCCGTCGCCGCCCTGGCGGCCCTGGCCGGGTGGCTGATCGCGGGCAGGCCGATGCGCAGGCTGCACGCGGTCACCGAGACGGCCCGCCACATCTCCGAGCGCGACCTGCACAGCAGGCTGGCGCTGACCGGTCCCGACGACGAGTTCCGGGAGCTGGGCGACACCTTCGACGGGATGCTCTCCCGCCTGGAACGGGCCTTCGAGGCGCAGCGGCGGTTCGTCGCCAACGCCTCACACGAGCTGCGCACACCGCTGGCGGTCCAGAAGGCTGCCGTGGAGGTACCGCTGTCGCAAGGACGGGTCCCCGAGGACCTCAAGCCCGCGTTCACCCGCGTGCTGGACTCGGTGGACCGCAGCGAACGCCTGCTCGCGGGGCTGCTCCTGCTGGCCCGCTCCGACCGCGGCCTCGCCCGCACCGAGCCGGTGGACCTGGCCGGTGCGGCGGAGAACGCCTCGGCGCTGCTCGCGCGCGACGCGCGGGAGGCCGGGGTGGACCTGCGGACCGACCTCGCGACCGCCGAGGTGGAGGGGGACCCGGTCCTCCTGGAGCACCTCGTGCGCAACCTGGTGGACAACGCGGTCCACTACAACGTTCCGGGCGGATGGGTCGAGGCGCGGGTGCGCACGGCGGCCGGTCGCAGCGTGCTGAGGGTGGCCAACACCGGCGGGAACGTCACCGACCCCGAGAGCCTGTTCGAGCCCTTCCACCGGGGCGACGCCGCCCGGGTGCGCACCGCGCGGCCCGGCAGCGGCCTGGGCCTGGCCATCGTCCGCTCGATCGCCTCCGCCCACGGCGCGCGGGCCGAGGCCCGCGCGCGCCCGGGCGGGGGTCTGGTGGTGACGGTCGGTTTCCCGGCCGCGGAGGGCTGAGCGCGGCGCGCCGGGGACCGCCGACCGCTCAGCGCTCCCCGGCCAGGCTTCCGGACTCCGGCCGCCGCTGCGGCTCCCGCCCGGGAGCCGGGCCCTGCGGAACGGTCAGCAGCCGGATCCCGTACGCCGCCAGCAGGGCGCACACCACGGCGACCGCGCCGCCGACCCACCCGCCCGCGTAGGTCTCGCCCATGAAGGCCACGCCCACCAGGGTGGCGGAGACGGGGTTGGCGAAGGTGGTGATCCCCAGCGGGGCGCCCAGTTCCACGCCCTGGTAGGCGGCCTGGGCGAGGAACAGTCCGAGCACCGCGATCACGGGCGTGGCCAGCGAGGACGCGTGCACCAGCCCGATCGCTCCGGTCTCCCCGACGACCGCCACCGCCGTCTTGACCGTCGCCGAGGAGACCCCGAAGGCCACGCCCGCCGCGCCCGCCAGCAGGTAGCTGCGCCAGGCCGCCGAGCGGACCCGACCCGCCGCCCACGCGGCCGCCAGCAGGAGCGCGGTCGTCCCGCCGCCGACCACCACAGAGCCGGTGCCGTCGAGGACACCGCCCTGACCGCCGGTCACCGTCACCGCCAGCAGCACGCCCAGCGCCACCGAGGTGAACGCGGCTCCCCGCCACTCCTCGCGGGTGACCCGGCGCCCGCCCAGCCGAGCCGACCACGGGATGCCGAACACCAGCACCAGCACGCCCAGCGGCTGCACCACGGTCAGCGGCGCGTTGCTCACCGCCGCCACCTGGAAACCGGCCCGGCCACCGTTGAACAGCAGCGAGAGCCACCACAGCGGGTGCCGCAGCAGGGCCGCGAGCTGTCCACCGCCGGTGAGCGGCCCGGCCACCCGTACCGCCAACCTGCGCTGGGCGACCGCGGCGGCCGTATAGGCCGCACACGAGAGCACCGCGAACGCGATTCCCGACACCACGCCTGATTCCATGACAGAGATGATCCCGCCGTCCCCGGCCGGGTCCGCCGCGGGGGCCGGGAAACCCCGGCCCACGAGGGCTTTCCGACCGCACGGGGCGACGGGCGCGCCCGCCCCCGCCCTCGTCCCCTACACCGGCGCGTTTTCCGACCGCCCGGGGACCTTGGCGAAGAAGCGGTTCGCGGAAGGGGCGAACGCCAGCACGACGGCCGCCGCCACCGACGCGATGTGCGAGATCCGCAGCGCCAGGTACAGCGGCCCGTGCGATCCGTAACCCATCGCGTCGAGCACCCCGCCGCCCCCCAGCACGGCCAGCACCACGGGCGCGACCAGCGTTCCCAGGCCGCCCACCACGCCGAGCCCGACGACCAGGACCACCCGCGCCCACCGGTGGCCCCGCACGAACCACGCCACCATCAGGGCCGCCGACGTGTAGACCGTCAGACGCAGCGCGACCCCCGGCCACGGCACGCCCTCACCGGCCGACACCATGCCCGCCAGCGCCACCGCGCTCTCGGCGGCGCCGCAGGCCACAGCCGTCGCCCACGCCGCTGCCGCCCAGCGCACCGGACCGGGAACCGTCCTACGCGCTGAGCCTGGAACCGTCTCCCGCGCGATCTCGGGGTTTCTCATGCCCTCCAGGATTCTCCGGAAGCGGGTGCGGTCACAATGGTGTCCGTTCCCCTCCGGGGGTGGTGCGCGCGCCACCCGCCGACGGCGCTACGTTCCGCCTCCGACGGCCGCCCCCCGGTACAGCGCGGCCACCACGCCCTCGATGTCGGGCTCGCGCAGGGTCAGGTCGACCACCTCGTGCCTCTGCGCGACGCGGGCGATCACCGCCGCCGGGTTCTCCGACAGCTCCAGCCACTGGCGCGGGCCGTCCACGCGCACGCACCGGCCGCCCTCCACCTCTATCTCCGGGGCGGGCTCGGCCAGGTCCACGACCAGCACGCGCGGTGCGGGCACGCTCGCGCGCAGCCCGTCCAGACCGCCGTCGTAGGCCAGGCTTCCCCGGTCGATGACCACCACCCGCTCACACAGGCGCTCCACGTCGCCCAGGTCGTGCGTGGTCAGCAGGACGGTCGTGCCCTCCTCGGCGTTGAGCCGCAGCAGGAACTCGCGGATGCTCGACTTGCTGACCACGTCCAGGCCGATGGTCGGCTCGTCCAGCACCAGCAGCCGGGGTCCGTGCAGCAGGGCCGCGGTGAGGTCGCCGCGCATGCGCTGGCCCAGGCTGAGCTGGCGCACGGGGGTGGCCAGGAACGGCCCGAGTTCGAGGAGTTCGGTCATCTCCGCCAGGCGGCGGGCGTGGTCGGCGGCCGGAACGCGGTACATGTGACGGGTCAGCTCCAGGCTGTCCCGCAGCGGCAGGTCCCACCACAGGGTGGTGCGCTGGCCGAACACCACGCCGATCCTGCTCGCCAGTCTCATCCGCTGGCGGGAGGGCTCCAGGCCGGTCACCCGCAGGCGCCCGGAGGAGGGGGTGAGGATGCCGGTCAGCATCTTCATGGTGCTGCTCTTCCCGGCGCCGTTGGGGCCCAGGTAACCGACGATCTCACCGGGACGCACGGTGAGGTTGACGTCGCGCACGGCGCTGACGGTGCGCCGCCTGCGCCGCAGGAACGACCCCTCGGACAGGACGAAGTCGCGGCCCAGGCCGACGGCCTCGATGATCGGCTCGGCGGCGGACGCGTCGGACTCGCGGACGGAGGTCATGCTCAGCTCCCGGAGGATCGGTAGTGGCGCAGCCCGAAGCGCCAGCAGGCGGCGGCGACCAGGCACAGGACGGCGGCGACGAGGGGCGTGGCGTGGCGCAGGGCGTCCGGCAGCCCCGTCGGGTCGGGGCGGTCGAGCAGGTACAGGACGGGCTGCCAGGTGACGAAGGCGAGCGGCAGAACGAAGGTCACCGCCCGCACGAGGTCGCGGCCGTAGACGGCCAGCGGGTACTCGGTGAGGGCCTGCCCGCCGTAGGTGACCGAGTTGGCCGCCTCCCTGGCGTCGGCGACGAGGAACTGGAGGCACGCCCCGATGACCCAGACCGCGCAGCAGATCGCGGTCCCCGAGACCAGCAGCAGCGGCAGCATCAGCACCTTGCCGGGGGTCCAGCCGATGTCGCACGAGGCCAGGGCGAAGACGGTCACGACCGAGCCCGGGACGATCCGGCCCAGGCGGCGCGGCGCGAACCGGTCGGTCGCCAGCTGCACCAGCGGCGGCACCGGGCGCACCAGCATCACGTCGAGCGACCCGGTGCGGATGTGCTCACCCAGCCGCTCGACGTTGCCCATGATCATGTCGGCGCAGGCGAAGGCGGTCGCGGCCAGCCCGGCGATGAGCAGCCCCTCGGCGAGGTCGAACCCCGCCAGCCGCCCGGCGTGGCCGAACACCACCAGGACGGCGCCGATCTCGGCGAACACGCCGATCGAGGTCGCCAGGGTCATCAGCGCCAGCGAGGTCGGGTACTGGGCCAGGGCCCGGCACCAGGTCCAGGCCAGCAGCAGGTAGGCGCGCAGCGGCCAGGCCACGGACTCGCGGGCGCGGGAGAGCGGGTCAGCCACCCTGGACCACCACCCTGCGGGTCGCGCGGGCGGTGACCCACGCGCCCAGGCCGAACAGGGCTGCGGCCCACCACGCCTGGAGTGCCAGCCCGCCGATCACGGCGCCGCCCGGCAGGGTGTCCTTGCCGAGCATGATCTCGGCGGGGATCTGGACCATCGACGCCCACGGCAGCAGGCGCAGGGTATCGGCCAGCGCCGGGGGGAACAGGGTGAGCGGCAGCAGCATCCCGGCGGCCACCGGGCCGAGCAGCCCGGCCACCGCCCAGACCCCGCTGGAGTCCAGGATCCAGAACCCCGCCAGCTCGTACAGGTAGCGCAGCCCGAAGGAGACCAGAGTGGCCAGCGCGGCGGACAGCAGGACGGCGGCCCAGCGGAGCGGGTCTCCGGGCAGCTCCGGGTCGAACAGCACCATCCCGACCGCGAACGTCGGCACCCCCCGGAAGACCAGGTTGAACGTGGCCCTGCCCAGGTCCTCGGCCAGCCACCAGCCCTGGAGGGAGACCGGTCGCAGCAGGTCGGTGCCCACGGCGCCCGAGCGCACCCGTTCGCCCAGCTCCAGGGGCGGGCCCATGATGGCGACCACGCCGATCAGGCCCTGGCTGACGAACACCTGGGTGACGGCGTCCCCGGCGTCGTAGCCGTTGATCTCGGGGCGCGCCGCGAACAGGGCGAGCATGACGGTGGCGTTGATCGCGCCGAAGACGGAGTTGGTGAAGATCCCGGCGACCGTGGCCGCGCGGTAGGTGGCGTAGCGGTGCAGCCCTCGGGCGTACACCGCGAAGTAGACGCGCACGGGCGTGGACTCCTGGTGTGTCGAGACGTGCAGGTGGTGAACTACCGGTCTCGACACCGGGGGCCGGGGAGACACGGGGGTCCGGCACGTCCCTGACGCACGGGGCTCAGGTCCGGGTCGCCGCGGGTGGCGAAGATAGCACACGCGGGGCCGCCGCGGGTCCCGGTCGCGCTGAGAGCCGCACGGGCGGAATCCGGTTGTGGTGACGGGGGCGGGGTCACGCCGGTGTCTCCCCTTGTACCGGCGGACCGCGCCGCCCCCGTCGCCCGCCCGGTCACGTCCCCTCCCCTCGACGGGGACGCACGGACCGGGCGGGTC
>NZ_LEKI01000338.1:0-1308 GCF_001029525.1 Nocardiopsis sp. RV163
GGCGAATTCTAGGGATCGTTGCAACACTGAAGGTCAGTTGCTTGCTTGAAGCAGCTTAGCGAGGCGCTCGGCTGGGGTATCCCAGCCGAGCGTTTTGCGTGGGCGCCCGTTGAGCTGGACGGCCACCGCCTCCACATGCTCGCGAGAGTGCACGGACAGATCAGTGCCCTTGGGGAAGTACTGCCTGAGTAGGCCGTTGGTGTTCTCGTTGGAGCCGCGCTGCCAGGGACTGGCCGGATCACAGAAGTAGACCGGGATGTCGGTGGCGGTGGTGAACGCCCCGTGCCCGGCCATCTCCGAACCCTGGTCCCAAGTGATCGAGCGGGTCAGATGCCGAGGCAGGGTCTGGACCGTGGCGGCCAGAGCATCACGCACCTGCTCCGCGCCGCGCCCGTGGGGCAGGTGCAACAGCATGGTGTAGCGGGTGGAACGCTCCACCAGGGTGCCGATCGCCGAGCCACCTTCGGCACCGATGATCAGATCGCCCTCCCAGTGCCCGGGCACCGCCCGGTCGGCGACCTCGGGTGGGCGTTCGCTGATCATCACCATCGGAGCGGCAAAGCGTGGTTGTCGCTGCTGGGCCTGGCGGCGGGGTTTGCGTCGGGCGCGTCCTGAGCGCAACGCACCGGCCAGCTCCCGGCGCAGTTGGCCACGGCCTTGGACGTAGAGGGCCTGGTAGATCGTCTCGTGGCACACGTGCAGCTCCGGCCGGTCGGGGAAGTCCCGTTTGAGCCTACGACTGATCTGTTCGGGGCTCCACCGCTGGTCCAACAGGTCCTGAACCCGGGCACGCAGCTCGGGGTCCAAGGCGATCTTGGCGGGTTTGGGGCGTGGCCTGCGGGCATCGGCCCGGCGCTGGGCCGCGTGGGGGCGGTAGTGGCGCTTGCCACGCGGGTCCACGGTGCCGTTACGGCGGACCTCCCGGCTGATCGTGGAGTGGTCACGTCCCAGCTCGGCGGCGATCGCTCGTGCGGACTTGCCCTCGCGGTGCAGGTCAGCGATGTGGATGCGCTCGGCTTCGTTGAGGTAGCGGGACGGGCCGGTGGGCGGTACCACCGTGGTGATGGGTGGCACCGCCCTGCGGCCGTTTTCGGCGCTGCGACCGTTACGCCACTTCCTGCCGGTGCGTTCGTCTACGCCGACGATCAGGCAGGCTTCGGCGTTGCTGTGGCCCTGCTGCATGAGCTGCAAGTATGCCGCTCGCTCAGCGGAGAGCTTCCTCGGGCCCTGTGGTACTCGGTTCTTACGGATCTGGAAGTGCATCGCACCCCTTGAACTGGGGTGTTGCAACCACCACTAGAACCCAAG
>NZ_LEKI01000339.1:0-1296 GCF_001029525.1 Nocardiopsis sp. RV163
GTCGTACGCTCCCTGTCCGCCTTCCCCGTCACCACGGGCACCCGATAGAAGGCGAGAACCGACCAGATGCGCAGCACGGCCTCCTCACCATGGCGCCCGCTCACCCGCGGACGCGGAGCCCTGCTGACCGCCGCCGCCCTGTGCGCGGTCATCCTCCTGGTCACCGCGCTCCTGACCCTCACCCTGCCCGCCCAACCAGAACCCTCCGGCCCCGGCCAACTCCCACGACTCGCCCACCAGAACGACATCGACCTCGGCGTCGCCGTGGCCGTCAACCCCCTCGTCCACGACCGCGAGTACCGCTCCGTGGTCACCCGGCACTACACCTCACTGACCGCCGAGAACACCATGAAATGGGAGTACGTCCAACCCCAACGCCACACCTTCGACTGGAGCGGCCCCGACACCGTCGTCGACTTCGCCGAACGCAACAACCTCACCCTCCACGGCCACACCCTGCTCTGGCACAACCAACAACCCGCCTGGCTCGCACAAGGCACCTGGACCCCCGACGAACTACGCCAGGTCATCCGCGAACACATGCAGGCACTCATGGGCCGCTACCAAGGACGCGTCACCTCCTGGGACATCATCAACGAACCCTTCGAGGACGGCGGCCCCCGCCTACGCGACAACCTCTGGCACCAAGTCCTGGGCGAGGACTACATCGCCGAGGCACTCACCACGGCCCACGAGATCGACCCCCAGGCCCGCCTCTACATCAACGAATTCGGCATCGAGGGCGGCGGCCCCAAGACCGACGCCCTCCACGAACTCGTCACCACCCTGCTCGACCGCGGCGTCCCCCTGCACGGCATCGGCTTCCAGAGCCACTTGATCCACGGCCACGTCCCCGACGACCTCGCCCAACAACTACGCCGCTTCACCGACCTGGGACTGGAGGTCAGCATCAGCGAACTGGACATACGCATCCCCGAACCCGTCCCCAACGGCGCCCTCCAGGACCAGGCCCGCGAATACGCGCAGGTCGTCCAGGCCTGCCTGGACGTACCCCGCTGCGTACGCGTCTCCGTCTGGGGAGTCAGCGACCAGCACTCCTGGGTCCCCGAATGGTTCCCCGGCTACACCGCCGCACTGCCCTTCGACGACTCCTACACACCCAAACCGGCACTCAACGCCATCGTCCAGACCCTCTCCCGCAGACCCCCACGCCCGCCTCTACATCAACGAATTCGGCATCGAGGGCGGCGGCCCCAAGACCGACGCCCTCCACGAACTCGTCACCACCCTGCTCGACCGCGGCGTCCCCCTGCACGGCATCGGCTTCCAGAGCCA
>NZ_LEKI01000340.1:0-1283 GCF_001029525.1 Nocardiopsis sp. RV163
TCCGTCGTCCCCACCAGCTACGAGTCTATGACCCCGCCCTCCCCTGTGTCCGTATCATGAGACATCCGACCGCGATTCGAGATAGTGCGGGCGGGGTCATAGACTCGTAGCTGGTGGGGACGACGGACGCGCCGCCGGGCCGTCCTGGAGACCCGCCGATCCCACCGCGCGTCAAGCGAAGCCGCATCCACCCGAAAGGGACAAGTCGTGAGCATGGCACGGGCGTGGCGAGGCATCGTCGAGGAGTACCGCGACCGCCTCCCCGTCAACGAGAGCACCCCCGTTGTCACCCTCCAGGAGGGCGGCACGCCCCTGCTGCCCGCCACGCGCGTGTCCGAGCTCACGGGCTGCGAGGTCTTCCTCAAGGTCGAGGGGCTCAACCCCACCGGGTCCTTCAAGGACCGCGGCATGACCATGGCCATCACCAAGGCCGCCGAGGACGGCGCCAAGGCCGTCATCTGCGCCTCCACCGGCAACACCAGCGCCAGCGCCGCCGCCTACGCCATCCGCGCGGGCATGACCTGCGCCGTGCTGGTGCCCCAGGGCAAGATCGCCATGGGCAAGCTGGCCCAGGCCCTCGTCCACGGCGCCCGCCTGCTCCAGGTCGACGGCAACTTCGACGACTGCCTCGAACTGGCACGCAAGCTCAGCGTGGACTACCCGGTCGCCCTGGTGAACTCGGTCAACCCCTACCGCCTCCAGGGGCAGAAGACGGCCGCCTTCGAGATCGTCGACGCCCTCGGCGACGCCCCCGACGTCCACTGCATCCCCGTGGGCAACGCGGGCAACATCACCGCCTACTGGATGGGCTACACCGAGTACTCCAGGGACGGGATCTCCACCCGCGACCCGCGCATGCTCGGCTTCCAGGCCAGCGGCTCCGCGCCCATCGTCGACGGCGCGCCCGTCACCAGCCCGAGCACCATCGCCACCGCCATCCGCATCGGCAACCCCGCCTCCTGGAAGCTGGCAGAGCAGGCCCGCGACGAGTCCGGCGGCCTCATCGACAAGGTCACCGACCGCCAGATCATGGCCGCCTACAAGCTCCTCGCCGCAGAGGAGGGCGTGTTCGTGGAACTGGCCTCCGCCGCCAGCGTCGCCGGCCTGCTCCAGTCCGTCCAGGCGGGGCTGGTCGAGCCCGGCAGCCGCGTGGTGTGCACCGTGACCGGCAACGGCCTCAAGGACCCCGACTGGGCGCTGGCCGGAGCCTCCTCGGCCATCACCGTCCCGGTCGACGCCCTCGCCGCGGCCCAGGCCCTCGACCTGGCCTGACCCGCCCGCTC
>NZ_LEKI01000341.1:0-1205 GCF_001029525.1 Nocardiopsis sp. RV163
CATGCTCGGCTTGAACCAGAGCGTGAGGAAGACGCCTGTGAGCAGCAGGATGATGAACGAGTACAGCGCGATCTCGCCCAGCATGAACGACCAGTGGTTCGGGAAGACCTTGCGCAGGTTCTTCTCGCCGGTCTTGGCCAGGTGGAAGCGGTCGTCGATGAAGTTGCCGACGCCGCGAAGCGCCTTGGGTGCTTGCGTGGTCTTACTCATCGGCTAGTCCTTCGCGTAGTCCCAGAACGTCGGACCGGGCGGCGCGACGAAGTCGCCGGTCGCGATGAGGTAGCCCTCGTCGTCGACACCGATCGGCAGCTGCGGCAGCGGCCGGTGCGCCGGACCGAACACGACCTCCGCGGCGTTGGACGCGTCGAACGTCGACTGGTGGCACGGGCACAGGATGCGGTGTGTCGTGCGTTCGTACAGGGCCGCGGGGCAGCCCACGTGGGTGCAGATCTTGGAGTAGGCGACGATGCCGTCGTGCGTCCAGTTCAGACGTGTCTGGCCGTCGGTGCCCTCGATCTCCTCGGTCATCCGCTCCTGCCAGTCCTCCTCGGGGACCTTGATCAGGATGATGACGGTCTTGGCCTGGTCGGTCAGGCTGATCCGAGGTGGTGGTGCTCGTCATCGGCGGCGGGCAGGGCCGAGACCATCGCGTTGGGGTCGTTCTCGAAGTCCTCGGGACGAAGGGGACGGCCGCTCCCTTCCACGTACATGCGGCGGCCGTGCTCCCACATCGTCTTCTTCATCAGGTCACCCGGAACCGGGCCGGTGTCGCGCAGCAGCACGATCGGCGCCAGCCCCAGCGGCAGCATCGCCAGGATCAGCGTGCGGCGCATCAGCGGACGCTTGGTGAAACCGCTCTCGTCCGCCCCCCGCATGAAGAAGGCGCTGAAGGAACCCTTCTCCTTCTCGTCCGAGGGCAGCTCGTCATAGGGAGAGGCCACCTCGTAGTGCGGCATCACCTGACGCGCCCACACCGTCATACCCGCACCGATGCCGAACATCGCCAGCGTCAGCGTGGCACCCAGCAGCATGTTCGAGTACTGGGCGATCTGCGGGTCGGCGATCGCACTGGAACTGAAGAGGAAATAGGCGACCAGGAAGCCGATCCCGCCCAGGAAGGCGATCACGAACCACACCGAGGCGAGCTTCTCGCCCCGGCGCTGGGTCTCCTCCGGCCGCACGTGCGTCTCGGAGGCCTTGTACGG
>NZ_LEKI01000342.1:0-1198 GCF_001029525.1 Nocardiopsis sp. RV163
CGCCCGACACCGTCGCCGCCGAACCTACCCGCCAGTCCCTTCAGCGCACCAGCCCGGCCCGGAAGGCGAACCCCGCCAACTGCGCACCGGGCCGCACCCCGGCGCCGCCGGGCCCCAACATGTGCCCCACACCCCACACCGATCCGGCCGGGGCACCCCCGCCCATCAGCAACAATGGCCAACACACGACCCCGACCGCGAAGGCGCGAGCACCACCATGCCCATCCCCAAGGCCGAACTCCACGTCCACATCGAAGGCACCCTGGAACCCGAACTGGCCTTCGCCCTGGCCCGACGCAACGGCCTGACCCCGCCCCGCCCCGACGTCGACTCCCTGCGCCGCGCCTACTCCTTCACCGACCTGCAGTCCTTCCTGGACCTGTACTACGCCCTCATGGACGTCCTGCGCACCGAGGCCGACTTCACCGACCTGGCCACCGCCTACCTCGACCGCGCCGCCGCCCAGGGCGTACGCCACGCCGAGATCTTCTTCGACCCCCAAGCCCACACCGGCCGCGGCATCGGCCTGGACACGGTCGTCAACGGCCTCATGAACGCCCTGAACACCAGCGAACACACCCACAACATCAGCAGCACACTCATCCTGTGCTTCCTGCGCGACCGCCCCGCCGCCCAAGCCCTGGACACCCTCCACCAGGCCCGACCCCACCTGGAACACATCGGCGCCGTCGGCCTGGACTCGGCGGAGGTCGGCCACCCGCCCGAGAAGTTCACCGAGGTCTTCGCCGCCGCCCGCGACCTGGGCCTGCGCCGCGTCGCCCACGCCGGGGAGGAGGGCCCCGCCTCCTACATCTGGCAGGCCCTCGACCTCCTGGGCGCCGAACGCATCGACCACGGCATCCGCTGCCTGGAGGACCCCGCCCTGGTCGCCCACCTGGCCGCCACCCAGACCCCGCTGACCGTGTGCCCGCTGTCCAACGTGCGCCTGCGAGCCGTACCCGACCTGGCCCAGCACCCCCTGCCCGCCCTGATGGAGGCCGGACTGCTGGTGACCGTCAACTCCGACGACCCCTCCTACTTCGGCGGTTACGTCCACGACAACTACCAGGCCCTGCACACCCACCTGGGCTTGGGCGCCGAGCAGCTGCGCCGACTGGCCCGCAACTCCTTCACCGCCTCCTTCCTGCCCCCCGAGCGCAAGGCCCAGCTCATCGCCGAGGTCGACGCCGTCAGCAAC
>NZ_LEKI01000343.1:0-1181 GCF_001029525.1 Nocardiopsis sp. RV163
TGGCGGGTGTAGTCGCTGGCCGGATTCTCGTACACCGCGTCGCTGTCGCCCATCTCCACCACCTCACCCGCGCGCATCACCGCGACCCGGTCACTGACCTGACGCACCACAGCCAGATCATGGGCCACGAAGATGTAGGTCAACCCGAAGTCGTCCTGCAACTCCGACAACAACCGCAGCACCTGGTCCTGCGTGGACACGTCCAACGCCGACACCGGCTCATCGCAGATGATCAGCTTCGGCTTCAGGATCAGCGCCCGCGCGATCGCGATCCGCTGACGCTGACCACCCGAGAACGCGTGCGGGAACCGGTTGTAGTGCCCCGGCTCCAACCCCACCCGCTCCAGCAGCTCCTGCACCTGGCGGCGCACCTTCTTGCCGTCCCTCTCCCCCTGCACCCGCAGCGCGGTCCCGATCGCGTCCCCCACCGTCACCCGCGGGTTGAGCGAGGAGTAGGGGTTCTGAAAGACCATCTGCACGTCCCGGCGCAGCGGACGCAAAGCCCGCTCGGGCATGTGGGTGATGTCGCGGCCCTCGAACTCCACCCGGCCCCGCGTGGGCTCCAGCAGACGCATCACCATCCGCGACAGCGTCGACTTGCCCGACCCCGACTCCCCCACGATCCCCAGTGTCTCGCCGCGGTGCAGGTCGAAGGAGACCCCCTTGACCGCCCAGAAGTCCGTGGCCCGGCCCCACACGCCGCCGCGCACCCTGAACCGCTGCGCCACCTCCTCCACCCGCAGGAGCGGGGTCTCCTCGGAGGAGCCCTCTCCGCTGGCGGAGGGGGTGAAGGCCGCGAACTGGCCCGGCTCGGTGACCCTGCCCCCGCGCTTGTCGCGCTCGATCCGCTCCGCCCTGTCGCGTGCGCGCCGCTGGGCCCGGGAGACCTCCACGCGCGGTACGGCGGCCAGGAGCCCGCGGGTGTAGGGGTGCTCGGGCTCGGAGAGGACCTGGCGCACGTCGCCGCGCTCGACCGCGACTCCGTGGCGCATGACCACGACCTCGTCCACCGAACCCGCCACCACGGCCAGGTCGTGCGAGACCAGGATCAGGCCCATGCCCAGGTCGCGGCGCAGCTCGTCCAGCAGGTCCAGGACCTGGGCCTGCACCGTCACGTCCAGGGCGGTGGTGGGCTCGTCGGCCAGCAGCACCTTGGGCTCGCACATCAGCCCCATCGCGAT
>NZ_LEKI01000344.1:0-1179 GCF_001029525.1 Nocardiopsis sp. RV163
GGGCCGCCCTCAGGCGCTGGGGGGAAGGGGCGTGGCGTGAGCGCGCCATCGCCCGATGTCGGCGCCGTGGTGCAGGGCCGCGCCCACCGCGCGGCGGCGGCGCGGCTCCGCGTCGCCGCGGTGGCCCGTTCCGAGACCGTCTCGCACGAGTGTCACCCGTTCAGGGCCGCCGCGACCCGCTGGCGCATGAGCTCGGCCAGGGCCTCGGCGAGCGCGACGGGGTCGATCGGGTGGCTGACGACCTGCTCGGCCTGGGACCAGGTGGCCAGCCAGCCGTCGTCGCGCCGCCCCACCAGCAGCAGGACCGGGGGGCAGCGGTAGATCTCGTCCTTGACCTGGCGGCACAGGCCCATCCCGCCGACGGGGGAGGCCTCGCCGTCGAAGATCGCCACGTCCACGCGCGCGCCGGGGTCGGTGTCCTCCAGCCTGCGCAGGACCATGGGCGCGGTCGCGCACTCGACGAACTCCACGAGGGGAACGTCGGCCGAGGGGCGTCGGCCGACCGCCAGCCGCACCTGCTCGCGGGTGTCCGCGTCGTCGCTGTAGACCAGCACGCGCATCCTGGCACCCGTGTCCGTACCGCTGACCACCATCGCGCAACCGTCCCATCGCTTCTGTCCGCGGCCGTCGCCGCGGGGGTGCGGCCGAGGCGTTCGTTGGCTGTATGCCCTCTGACTGTATTGCCTCGGGGCCCCGCTGCACAGAAGAGGGGCCGAGGGGTGTGCCGGGTACTGAGACCTGAGCCACCGCACTCAGAGCACGGGCTAACCCGACCCCCAAGTCCTGTTATCAAAAGGTGATTTTCTTGATATCTTTCCGTGATCTTTTGTGGGCTTCGGTGGCGCCTGGGATGCGCTGGATCGCCGCAGCCGCAGGGGATCTCGAATTTCGGTCACTCTGGGTATGTTACTGGTGTGACTGGAGGGGCAGGGTCGATACAGTAACGTCCGAGTCACGATCGGCCGGTGCTAGCTGGCCGTAAGGGGCCCCAGAGCGCCCCGTACCGGGTCTGACCCGCCCTGTTACGGAGAGTCGGGTACGGCCCTCTCTGAGATGCCGTAATAATGCTGGCGTGGCGACAGCAACCGCGAACCCAAAATCAGCACCGACACCAGCACATGGTGCGGCAAAGCGTCCTGACCTGGTGAGCGTTGGCACCATCGTTTGGTTGGCCAACGA
>NZ_LEKI01000345.1:0-1137 GCF_001029525.1 Nocardiopsis sp. RV163
GTGTGGGTGCGGGCCAGTGCCGTGCGGCGGGGTGTGCTCTGGTGGGCTTGCCCGGTCCGCCCCGGCCGTCCCGGAGTGCGGGGCGGCCGGGGCGGTGGTGGTTATGCGCCCAGGGCTTCGGCGATGGTCACCGGTACGCGGGGCAGGGCGGGTTCGCCGTCCTCGACGGCCCAGACGCATTCCTGGAGGACGCGGACGAGGGTCCAGGCGCGTGCGCGGTCGCGGGGGATTCGGGCGGCCTCGGAGACCAGGTCCAGGCGGCGGCGGGTCTCCTTTCGGGGGTCGCCGGTGGCGAGGGCTTCGTCCCAGCGGTTGTGCAGGGCGGGGAAGAGGTCGAAGCCGGGGTCTCCGGCGAGGGGTTTGGGGTCGATGGCGAGCCAGGGTTCGCGGTCGGTGCCGGGCAGGGGGGCGAGCACGTTCTGGAAGTGCAGGTCCCAGTGCAGGAGCCGGTCCCCGGCTTCGGGTGCCATCTCGCGGGCGCGGGCGGCGAGTGCGTTCATGCGGTCGCGTTCGTGTGCGGTGCGCAGGCGTGGTGCCAGGTGCTGGGCGCGGGTGACCATGGCGCGGGTGGTGTCGGCCAGGGTGCGCATGCCCTGTGGTGCCCGGTGGGCGGTGAGGCGGGCCAGGAGGGTGCCGATGGTGGTGAGGGCCTGGTCGATGGGGACGGTGTCGAGGGTGCGTGCGGGGTCGAGGGGTTCGAGGAGCATGGCGCCGGTGCCGGGGTCGTGTCGGAGGAGGCGTACGGCGCCGTCGCCGTTCCAGGTACGCAGGGCGTCGGGTTCGCCCCGGCTCTCCTCGTCCACCGGCTGGATCTTGAGCACGGCGGAGTCCCCGTGGGGGAGTCGTACGGGGACGACGAGGGCGACCATGCCGTGCATGGGTGTTCCGGTGGGCTGGAGGTTCCAGTGCCGGAGTTGGCGTTGGGTGAGTGCGGGCAGTCCTCGGGTCCACTGGGGTCCGAAGAAGCGGTCGAGCAGGGGTGCCAGGGCGTCGGGGACGCGGATGGGGGGAGTGTCGTCGCGCATGTGGTGTGTCCTTCGTCGTTGTGGTTTGGCCGGTGACGAAGGAGCGTTGGGGGACCGCGGGTCTAACGCATACCGAACACCTCGTTCGTTGTGGGGTTCGAGGGTAGCGGGC
>NZ_LEKI01000034.1:0-40607 GCF_001029525.1 Nocardiopsis sp. RV163
GGGGCACGAGCAGCTCGTAGTAGGTCGGGGGCAGGTCGACCTCCTCCTGGAGGTCCTGCTCCACGCGCTGGTCCAGCAGGCGGAAGGCCAGGGCGGCGGCGCCCAGCCCGGCGGCGCCAGCCCCGGAGGCCGCGTCGGCGACCGCGACCAGCGCGGCCAGCCCGACCGCTCCGCCGATCTGCTGGGAGGTGGACACCGCGGACGAGCCCACGCCCTGTTCGCCGTCGTCCACGGCCGCCCCGGCGGCGGCGAACACGATCGGGTAGGCGGTCCCGGCGGTGACGCCGAGCAGTACGACGGCCGGGAGCATCGCCCGGTAGGAGTCGGCCGCGACGGCGGCGGCGAAGAGCACAGCGGTGAGACCGGCCCCGGCGGTGCCCGCGAACAGGGCGCGGCGCACGCCCCAGCGGTTGAGCAGCGGGAACGGCAGCAGGGCGGAGCCGAGCAGGACGGCTCCGGTGCTCTGCCACGAGGCCCAGCCCACGCTCTGCCCCTGGGAGGTGCCGAGGACCAGCGGGAGCGATCCGGCGGTGACCGCCGCCGCGCCCGGGGCGTCGAACCCGGTCGGGCTGGGACGCCGCCACGCTGGCCTTCCGCCTGCTGGACCAGCGCGTGGAGCAGGACCTCCAGGAGGAGGTCGACCTGCCCCCGACCTACTACGAGCTGCTCGTGCCCCTGTCCGAGGCCGACCACCGGTCGCTGCGGATGAGCGACCTGGCCGAGCTCACCCGCACCCGGCCCAGCCGCGTCTCGCACGCGGTCAGGAAGATCTCCGGGGCCGGTCTGGTGGAGCGCGTGCACTGCGAGCAGGACCGCCGAAGCTGGTTCGCCGTGCTCACCGACGCCGGACAGCGGATGCTCGACGAGGCGGGGGCGCGGCACGTGCGGAGCATGCGGGACAACCTGTTCGACGTGCTCAGCGCGCGGCAGCAGGCGCAGCTGCTCGACATCGGCCGGACCCTGCTCGCCCGGCTCGCCCCGGAGAGCGTCCCGGCCGGGGAGGAGGCCCCCACCCGCCAGGAGATCCGCGAGCGGGGCTGAACGGGGCGGACGGCGGGTTCGTCCCGACCCCGTGAGACCACCGCGACCGTCCCCGCGCACAGCCCCCCGCGCCGCCCGGGGACGGCTCCCCGGACGGCGCGGCGCCCCCACGGCGGACCGGCTGCGGCCCGAACGCGGGAGTCAGCGGTACGGTCAGGACGCGGGGTCGACCGTACGGTCAGGACGCGTCGGCGTAGGCGTGCGCGTAGGCCAGGACGTCGGCGACGTACTCGTCGGACTGGTTGTACTCCAGGATCGCCGCCTCCCATTCCGCGGCGACGGTCAGGTCCCGCTCCCCAGCGCACAGGTACCGGGCCGCGGCGAGCGCGGCGTCGTCGATGTTGTGCGGGTCGGGGTCGCCGCCGGACGGGGAGTCGCCCCAGCGCTCCCAGGTGTGCGGGATGAACTGCATCGGGCCGATCGCCCGGTCCCACTCGGTGTCGCCGTCGTAGCGGCCGCCGTCGGTGTCCGGAATGGCCCGGGTCCGGTTGGTGCCGTCCAGCGGGATGCCGATGATGTCGACGGTGGTGTTGCCGTCGCCGCCGATCTCGCCCCCTGCGTAGGTGCCGTGGTGCGACTCGATGTAGCCGATCCCGGCCAGGGTGGGCCAGGAGAGCTGGCAGGAGGGCTGGTCCCGGGCGACCGTCAGCTGCGCGCCCGCGTACCCCTCCAGGGCGCGGCGCGGGATGCCGGTCGCCTCCGCCACCTGGTCGAGCCACTCTGCGCTGGGCCGCTCCTCGACGGCGGGGGTCTGGCGCTCGTCGGCGCCCGCCTCCTCGGGGGCGGGATCGCCCTCCGCCGGGGCCACGTCCGCGGGCTCCGGCGGACCCGTGAGCTCGTCGTGGGGCGGGGTCTGGATCGTGCCCGCCGGGGGCTCGACGCCCGAGGCGCTGGGCGGCGGCCACTCGTTGAACGCGTCGGAGACCCGGTTGACCAGGACGACCACTCCGCCGGTCAGCAGCAGGCACACCGCCAGCGTCACGCAGACGGCGGCCAGCGGGCCACGACTCCGGCACCCCTCGGCCCCGGACGCGCGTCGTTCACCCATGGGCTCTCCACATCGTCAAGGAAACGTCAATTCCACATCACGCCGGAACCAAAGTACGCGACCGGCGGCGCCCCGCGCCCGGCGCCCTCGGGCACGGGGGGCGCCGCGCGGCGGGGCCTCGCACGCGAAGGGCCGCGCCGGCCGGGGCCGACGCGGCCCTTTCGGGTCCGTGTCCTGGGCGAACACACCCCTCTAGTGCGGGTTGACCACGACCTCGACCCGCTGGAACTCCTTGAGGTCGGTGTAGCCGGAGGTGGCCATCGTGCGACGAAGAGCACCCATGAGGTTCATGGAACCGTCGCTGGTGGAGGCCGGGCCGTGCAGGATCGACTTCAGGTCGCCGATCGTGCCGACGTGGAGGCGCTCGCCGCGAGGCAACTCGTTGTGGTGCGCCTCGCTGCCCCAGTGGTAGCCGCCGCCGGGCGCCTCGGTGGCGCGTGCGAGCGGCGAGCCCACCATGACCGCGTCGGCGCCGCAGGCCAGGGCCTTGGCGATGTCGCCGCTGCCGGTCATGCCGCCGTCGGCGATGACGTGCACGTACCGGCCGCCGGACTCGTCCAGGTAGTCGCGGCGGGCCGCGGCCACGTCGCCGATGGCGCTGGCCATCGGCACGGCCACGCCCAGCACGGAGCGGGTGGTGTGGCCCGATCCGCCGCCGAAGCCGACCAGCACGCCCGCGGCGCCGGTGCGCATCAGGTGCAGCGCCGCCGTGTAGGTTGCGCAGCCGCCGACCACGACCGGCACGTCCAGCTCGTGGATGAACTGCTTGAGGTTGAGCGGCTCGGCGCGGCCGGACACGTGCTCGGCCGACACCGTGGTGCCGCGGATCACGAAGATGTCCACGCCCGCGTCCACGACCGCCTTGTGGTACTGGGCGGTGCGCTGCGGCGACAGCCGGGCGGCGGTGACCAGGCCCGCGTCGCGGATCTCCTCGATCCGGCGGCCGATCAGCTCCTCCTGGATGGGCGCCGCGTAGATCTCCTGGAGCCGCTGGGTGGCGGCGACGTCGTCGAGCTCGCGGATCTCCTGGAGCAGCGGCTCCGGGTCCTCGTAGCGGGTCCAGAGCCCTTCGAGGTCGAGCACGCCGAGGCCGCCCTGCTCGCCCACGGCCACGACGGTCCGGGGCGAGGACACGCTGTCCATGGGGCTGACCACGAGCGGAGTCTCGAACCGGTAGGCGTCGATCTGCCAGGCGATGGACACCTCCTCCGGGTCCCGCGTCCGCCGGGCGGGCACGATCCCGATCTCGTCGAGCTCGTAGGCCCGGCGTCCGTTCTTGCCCAGCCCGATCTCCACCTGAGCCAACGTTTCGATCCCCTCTGACGTGCCTCGCCGGACGGTCTACCGGCGCGTTTCCTGCCGCCGTGAGTCTATCGACCCCGGAGGCGGGCGGAGCCGGGCCGCCCGGCCACCGCGTCAGCGGGCGTTGTAGTTGGGCGCCTCGACCGTCATCTTGATGTCGTGCGGGTGGCTCTCGCGCAGACCGGCGCTGGTGATGCGCATCAACTGGCCGCGCTCGCGCAGTTCGGACACAGTGCGGGTCCCGGCGTACCACATGGACTGGTGCAGACCGCCGACGAGCTGGTGGGCGACCGCCTGGAGCGGGCCGCGGAAGGGCACCTGGCCCTCGATGCCCTC
Source organism: Nocardiopsis sp. RV163 (assembly GCF_001029525.1). NCBI lineage: Bacteria > Bacillati > Actinomycetota > Actinomycetes > Streptosporangiales > Nocardiopsidaceae > Nocardiopsis > Nocardiopsis sp. RV163. Next base: position 3,728 of record NZ_LEKI01000034.1, read on the forward strand.
GGGGACCAGCTTGTCCTCGGCGGCCACTTCGGCCTGCGCGTAGCGGTCCTTGGAGAAGGAGCGGCCGCGCATGGCGCCGAGCGATCCCATACCGCGGTAGGCCTTGAACTGCTTGCCGTTGATGAAGATCAGCTCGCCGGGGCTCTCCTCCACGCCCGCGAGCAGGCTGCCGAGCATCACGGTGCTGGCCCCGGCCGCGATGGCCTTGGCGATCTCGCCGGAGTACTGGAGCCCGCCGTCGGCGATGAGCGGGACGCCCGCCGGGCCGCACGCCTTGCCGGCCTCCAGGATGGCGGTGAGCTGCGGTGCGCCCACACCGGCCACGACCCGCGTGGTGCAGATGGAGCCCGGGCCCACGCCGACCTTGACGGCGTCGGCTCCGGCGTCGATGAGCAGCTGCGCCCCGGCGCGGGTGGCGATGTTGCCCGCGACGATGTCGGCGCGCGAGTTGGCCTTGAGCTTGGCGATCATGTCCGCGAGCCCCGAGGAGTGGCCGTGGGCGGTGTCCACGACGATGAAGTCGACGCCCGCCTCCACGAGCCGCTTGGCGCGCTCCTCGGCCTCGGCGCCCACGCCCACGGCGCCGCCGACGACGAGGCGGCCGTCGGCGTCCTTGGTGGCGTCGGGGTACTGCTCGCTCTTGATGAAGTCCTTGACGGTGATCAGGCCGCGCAGCCGGTTCTGGCCGTCGACCAGCGGCAGCTTCTCTACCTTGTGCCTGCGCAGCAGGTCGAAGGCCTGCTCGCGGCTGACGCCGACGGGAGCGGTGACCAGGTTCTCCGTGGTCATCACGTCGCGGACCAGACGGCCGCGGTCGCTCTCGAAGCGCATGTCCCGGTTGGTGACGATGCCGACCAGGGTCCCGGCGCCGTCGGTGACGGGCACGCCGGAGATCCGGTAGTGGGCGCACAGGCGCTCGACCTCGGCGAGGGTGTCCTCGGGCTGACAGGTGACCGGGTCGGTGACCATGCCCGCCTCGGAGCGCTTGACCAGGTCGACCTGGCTGGCCTGGTCCTCGACGGAGAGGTTGCGGTGCAGGACGCCCGCGCCGCCCTGGCGGGCCATCGCCACGGCCATGCGGGCCTCGGTGACGGTGTCCATCGCCGCGGAGAGCAGCGGGATGCGCAGGGTGAGATTGCGGGACAGGCGGGTGGTGGTGTCGACCTCGCCCGGCTGGAGATCGGAGTAGGCCGGGACCAGCAGGACGTCGTCGTAGGTCAGCCCGGGGGGAAGGAGTTTGTCCCCGTAGTCGCTGTACTCCTGGCTCTGGCCCATGACACAACCTCCGCTTTCCCGGCACACCTGCGCGGTCTCGCCCTCGCGTGTCGTCTCATCCTAGGTCGTGGTCCCGTGCGCCCCCGGTGGAACGGGGTGTTTGACCCGTCACCACGGGCCGAAAGTGACCAGCCTCACGGTTTGCACGGCCCCCTCCGCGCCCCCGCTCCGCACGCGGGACCTCCTGCGGCCCGGGGGTTCCGGGATCCTCCCCCGCCTCCGCCGCACCCGGGAGAGGGGAGACGGCGGTCGGAGCCGTTCCGGGACGCCGCCGTGGCCCCGGGGGCGGTCGCCGCGCACCGGGTCACATGAGGTGGTCACCCCATGACCCGATCCGTGGAGCGCACCCCCGGAAAACGGGCGCCCCTAGGGGCGGAGGTGGCCCGACGGCCCGAGGGCGCGGCAGTAGCCGCGTACGCGGGGGCGGTCGGGGCACCGGCGGCGGCCGGGCCGGGGGCGTCCGGAGTGCTCAGGGGACGAGGCGGTTCGCCACGGCCACCTGCCGAAGCCGAGCAATAGCTCGGTGCTGGGCAACCCGTACCGCTCCCGCCGACATTCCAAGGACATGTCCCGTCTCATCCGCCGTAAGTCCTGCGATCACCCTCATGACCAGCAGTTTTCGCTGTTGTTCGGGCAGCTCGTCGAGAAGCTCCCGGGCCCGTTGGGCCTCGATCGCCCGCACGGCCGCCTCCTCGGGCCCCGGGCCCTCGTCGGGGCGCTCGGGCACGGAGTCGGTGGGCACCGTCTCGACCCTGCCCGCGCCGCGCAGGGTGTCGGCCACCTTGTGGGCCGCTATGCCGAACACGAAGGCCGCGAAGGGGCGGCCGCGGTCCTGGTAGCGCGGTATCGCCGAGAGCAGGGCGATGCACACCTCCTGGGCCACGTCGTCGGAGTAGTGGGCCAGCCCCGAGACCCTGGCCAGGCGGGCACGGCAGTACCTGACCACCATGGGGCGGACCTCTCGCAGCAGAGAGTCCATCGCCCCGTCGTCCCCCCGGACCGCCAGCGATCCCAGATGGTTCAACCCCGTGTGGTCCCGCTGCCCCCGGGCGCCTGCATCCGTCACCGTCACGCTAGGAATGATGCCCCCACCGCCGGACTGAACCACTCGGATCGGCAACTACAGAATGGTCACGTTTCGGAAAAATCACCCGAAAACATCTGCGTCGCCGGGGGAAACCTGTGACGTGCGTGATAGTGAGCGGGGGGCGGAGCAAGCGCTCCGCCCCCCGAAGGCCCCCGGCCCCGCGGGCCCTGACGGCCCGGGCGCCGGGCCGCCGTGCCTAGTGGCTGTGGCCGTGCCCGTCGTCCTCCTCGTCCTCGGGCTTGTCCGCCACCAGAACCTCGGTGGTCAGCAGCATGCCCGCGATGGAGGCGGCGTTCTGCACTGCGGAGCGGGACACCTTGACCGGGTCGAGGATGCCCTGCGAGGTCAGGTCGCCGTAGGTGCCGGTCGCGGCGTTGTAGCCGTGGCCGACCTCCAGCTCCGACACGCGGTGGGTGACCACGTAGCCCTCGGCGCCCGCGTTCTCCGCGATCCACCGGGCGGGCTCGACCAGGGCGCGGCGCACGATCGCCGCACCGGTGGCCTCGTCGCCCTCCAGGCCGAGGCCGTCCGAGTCCAGCACCTTGGAGGCGTGCACCAGGGAGGCGCCGCCACCGGCGACGATGCCCTCCTCGATGGCCGCGCGGGTCGCCGAGATGGCGTCCTCCAGGCGGTGCTTCTTCTCCTTGAGCTCCACCTCGGTGGCGGCGCCCACGCGCAGGACGGAGACGCCGCCCGCGAGCTTGGCCAGACGCTCCTGGAGCTTCTCGCGGTCCCAGTCGGAGTCGCTCGCCTCGATCTCCTTGCGGATCTGGCGGACGCGGTCCTCGACCTCGGACTGCTCCCCGGCGCCGTCCACGATGGTGGTGGCGTCCTTGGTGATCGTGACGCGGCGGGCACCGCCCAGCACGTCGAGGTCCACGTTCTCCAGGGTCAGGCCGACCTCCTCGGCGACGACCTGGCCGCCGGTGAGGACCGCGATGTCCTGGAGCATGGCCTTGCGGCGCTCGCCGAAGCCGGGCGCCTTGACCGCGGCGACGTTGAGGGTGCCGCGGATCTTGTTGAGCACCAGGGCGCCCAGCGCGTCACCGTCGATGTCCTCGGCGATGATGAGCAGGGGCTTCTTGCTCTGGACGACCTTCTCCAGCACGGGCAGCAGGTCGTTGAGGCTGCTGATCTTGCCCTGGTTGATCAGGATCAGCGCGTCCTCCAGCACCGCCTCCTGGCGGTCGCCGTCGGTGACGAAGTAGGGCGAGACGTAGCCCTTGTCGAACTGGAGGCCCTCGGTGAAGTCCAGGTCCAGACCGAAGGTCGGGGCCTCCTCAACCGTGATGACGCCGTCCTTGCCGACCTTGTCGAACGCCTCGGCGATCAGGTCGCCGATCTGGGCGTCCTGGGCGGAGTTGGTGGCGACGTAGGCGATGTCCTCGCGCTCCTCGACGGGGCGGGCGCGCTCCAGGAGGACCTCCGACACCTTGGCGGCCGCGGCGTCGATGCCCTTCTTCAGGGACATCGGGGAGGCGCCGGCGGCCACGCTGCGCAGACCCTCGCGGACGAGCGCCTGGGCCAGGACGGTCGCGGTGGTGGTTCCGTCACCGGCGGCGTCGTTGGTCTTGGTGGCGACCTCCTTGACCAGCTGGGCGCCCAGGTTCTCGTAGGGGTCGTCCAGCTCGACCTCACGGGCGACGGTCACGCCGTCGTTCGTGATGGTGGGGGCGCCGAACTTCTTGTCGATGACGACGTTGCGACCGCGCGGGCCGAGCGTCACCTTGACGGCGTTGGCGAGGCGGTCGACGCCCCGCTCGAGGGCGCGACGGGCGTCGTCCTCGAACTCCAGGATCTTCGGCATGTGGGTGCTTCCTCTTCAGGCCGGTCGAAAGAGAGCATCCCGCCCGCCCGGCTGTGCGCCGACCGGTGCGGGATGCGGATGGCTCCGGGCCCGTCGGAGCGGGCCCCGCGGAGGCCTACTTCTCGACGACGGCGAGAAGGTCGCGGGCGGAGAGCACCAGGTACTCCTCGCCGTCGTACTTGACCTCGGTGCCGCCGTACTTGCTGTACAGGACGACGTCGCCGACCTTCACGTCCAGCGGGATGCGGTTCTCGCCCTCGTCGTCCCAGCGGCCCGGGCCCACGGCCAGGACCTCGCCCTCCTGGGGCTTCTCCTTGGCGGTGTCCGGGATGACCAGACCGGAAGCGGTGGTCTGCTCGGCCTCCAGCGTCCGGACCACGACGCGGTCCTCGAGCGGCTTCAGCACGGTCTTGGTGGCGGTCGACACGGTGTGACCTCCCCCTTCAAGGTTTCGGTGTACTGATTTCGGCCCGCACTGGTGCACGGACCGGCTACGAAAAAGGGGCGACCACGGCGGCCTGTCGTCGCGGGTGCCAGACCGGCCTCGTCGCGGTTAGCACTCTACCCCCGAGAGTGCCAGAATGGAAATGTGACCGTGACACCGGTCGGGAAGTCCCGCGAGGGGCTCCCCCGCCGGGGCGGGGCGCGGTCGCGCCCGCACACCGCTCCTTCGACGCCCGGGGGGAACCCATGCGCCTGCCCGCCTTCGAGGCCCTGCTCACCGACGCGGGCCGGGAGGTCCTGGCGGGGGTGGACCCGAAGGCCGCCGCCGGGGACCAGCTCGCCGCGGCCTCGCTGCTGCGCGGTGACCCGCGCGTGGCCGCCCTCGACCCCGGTCTACCCGTCTCCGAGCTGGTAAACGCCGTCCTGACCCAGGTCTCCCTGCGCGAACGCGGAAAGGCCAAGTTCGGCGAACTCGCGCGGCGGATGTTCTTCACGCCCGACGGGCTGGAGCAGTCCACCCGGCGCGTGGTGGCCGACTACCGCGCGGAGCGCATGGCCGGGGCGTCCGGATCGCCCGGACCGCAGGGACGGGGTCCGGACGGCGCCACCGCGGGCGACCTGTGCTGCGGGGTCGGCGCGGACCTGCTGGCCCTGGCCGCGCGCGGCGTTCCGGTCGAGGGCGTGGACGCCGACCCCCTCACCGTCGCGGTGGCCCGCGCCAACATCGCCGCCCTGGGCCTGTCCGGGCTGGCCCGGGTCCGCGAGGGCGACGCCTCCGCGGCCGCGCCCGGCCGGTACCCGCTGCTGTTCTGCGACCCCGCCCGGCGGGGCGGGCGCGGCCGGGTGTTCGACCCCTCGGCCTACTCCCCGCCGTGGGGCACGGCCGTGGACCTGGCAGAGGGGGCGGAGGCGGCCTGCCTCAAGGCCGCGCCGGGCATCCCGCACGAGGCGCTGCCCGGGAACGCGGCGGCCGAGTGGATCTCGGTGGACGGGGAGCTGAAGGAGACCGCCCTGTGGTTCGGCGCGCTGGCCGACGGGCCGCGGCGCCGGGCGACGGTGCTGCACGAGCGCGAGGGGCTGCTCGCCCGCGAGGGCGCGGTGGCGCACCTGGACGCCGACCCCGGCCTGGGCCCGGCGCCGGTGGCGGCGGCCCGGCGCTATCTGTACGACCCGGACCCGGCCGTGGTGCGCTCGCACCTGGTGGCGGAGGCGGCGGCGCGGGTGGACGGCGCCCTGCTGGACGAGCGGATCGCCTACTTCACGGCGGACGGGGCGGTGCTCTCGCCGCTGTGGCGGGTGCTGGAGGTGGTGGAGGTGCTGCCGTTCTCGCTGAAGCGGCTGCGCTCGGCGGTGCGCGGCCTCGGGGCGGGGACGGTGACCGTCAAGAAGCGGGGCTCGGCGGTGGACACCGAGAAGCTGCGCCGGGACCTGCGCGCCTCGGGTCCGGAGTCGGTGACGGTCGTGCTCACCCGGATCGGCGAGCGGCCCTTCTGCCTGCTGTGCCGTGAGGTCGACGCCCCGGCCCGGGGGTAGGGGTCCGTTCCGGAGGAGCGCGCGCCGGCGCTGCCAGGCCCGGTCGCCCACGGAGCCGGTCGTCCACAGGCCCGGCGCGGGGCTGGCGGGCCCCGGCGGCTCCGCCCTAGGCTGGAATCCGGGGGCGCCGCGCGTCCCCGTGGGGCGGGCGCGCCGCCCCCGTATCCGAGTGTCCACCGCACCGTGACCGGCTCGCAAGGGCCCGCTCCCGCCCGTGGACAACCGTGGACGAGGTGGCTGGAGTGCACACCGGGGCCGCGGATCACGACATCGGGCCAGATCGTTACCTTCCCCACCCAGATCTTTGGCGGTCCCCTGGGGGAGGAGCGGCGCGTGTCGTTAAACTGGCGGCGCGAATTCTTTCCCTTCTCATGGATTCACCCGGAAGGCCGTGATCGTCGATCCGCCCCCCGCGGTTCAGCCGGAGCACGGGCCTTGCCTCACGTGTACACACTCAGTCACACTCCAGTCACGATGAGGCCGTATTGGTACAAAAACACCACCCACCCGGGGACCATCGAGAACCCGAGCCGTCCGGAACCCACCGTCCACTCCTCCCGGACGGGTACGGGAGCGCCAGAAGAATAAGGAGCACCTCGGTGGAACAGACCAATCACAACTTCCTCAACGGAGGAGGTCAGGCGGGGATCTCCGACCGCATGCGTGACCTGCTCTCCCAGGCCGCCCAGGAGCACGTCTCCGAGCAGAAGTCGCAGGGCGCCGTCAGCGAGGAGATGCGCCAGCGCCTGGAGGGCATGGAGTGGCTGCTCCGCGAGCTGCGCGAGCGCGAGCTCACCGCCCTCACCGAGTCGGTCGCCACGGTCAACGGCCGCGTCGACGAGTTCCTGGCCCGGCCGCCAGAGTGGGCGGAGACCCTCGCCGAGCACATCGAGGTCGTCGCCCAGCAGGTCAAGCCCCTGTCGGACCTGCCCTCCCTGCGCGCGGACACCCACCGCATCGCCGGTCACCTGGACACCGCGCTCACCCGCCTCCAGCGGATGGCCGAGACGGGCAACCGCACCTCCGAACAGGCCAACGAGCTGGGCGAGCGCCTCAACGGACTGGACGAGAGCCTCGACACCCGCCTGAACGGACTCGGCGAGACCCTCGGCGCCCGTCTGGACGGGCTGAGCGAGACGTTCGGCTCCCGTCTGGACGCCCTCGACACCGCGCTGGCCTCCCTGACCGCCAGGACCGAGGCCGTGCAGGCGTCGCTGTCCGCGCTCTCGGAGTCGGCGGAGAGCCGCCACGAGACCCTCACCGCCGCGGTCGGCGAGAGCCGCGCCGAACTGGCGGAGGCGCTCGCCGGCGGACGGACCGAAATCTCCGAGGCCCTGGCCGAGGGCCGCACCGAGCTGGCCGAGGCCGTGGCCGCGAGCCGCGAGAGCCTCACCGCCACCGTCAACGAGAGCCGTGAGGCCCTGGCAGCAGCCGACGCCCGGCTGGGCGAGACCGTCGCGGCCAGGGCCGAGGAGGCCGCCGCCAAGGCCGAGCAGGCCAACGGCGAGCTGCGCACGCTCGTGGAGGAGCGCACCGAGCGCCTGCGCACCTCGATGGAGGAGCGCACCGCCGAACAGCACGAGACGCTGCTGTCGCGCCTCCAGGAGAACACCGGAGAGCTGGGCGAGCGCACCGCCGCCCTGGCCGAGGATCTGGGCGCCCTGTCCGCCTCCTCCACCGAGCGCCATGAGGCCCTCGCCGCCAAGCTGACGGAGAGCGTCGGCTACCTCAGCACCCAGGCCGAGGAGAACAACGCCGAGACCACCGCCGCGGTCGCCGACGTCACCGGCGCGCTCGCCAAGCTCCGCGAGGACCACGAGTCCTCGCTCACCGAGCTGCGCACCCACCTGCGCCAGCGCCTGTCCGAGCTCAACGAGCAGATGGAACTGGGCCGCACCGAGTCCCGGGAGCAGGCGGAGGCCGCCTCCGAACGCCTGCGCGAGGCGGTGGCCGAGCGCACCGACGCCCTGGGCGCCCGCATCGCCGAGGACGCCGAGCGCGTCACCTCGGACTTCGCCGAGCTGCGGACGTTCGTCCAGGAGAGCGGCGACCGGCTCTCCACCGAGTCCGAGGAGCGTTCGCGGACGCTGACCGAGTCGCTCACCGAGCGGGTGGAGGCGCACCGGACGGCTCTGGACGAGCGTCTGGAGCGCCAGCGCGAGGCCCTGACCGGCAAGGTCGACACCCACCTGGCGCAGATCACCGGCAAGGTGGACCACGAGCTGGGCCGCCTCACCGACCGCTTCGACACCTTCGAGGGGCACTTCGAGGGAAGCTTCGAGGGGGTCGAGGGCAAGCTCGACCGCATCGACGGCCGCATGGACGGCGTCAACGGCCGCTTGGACGGCCTGGACGGCCGGGTCAACGGTGTCGAGGGCCAGTTCGAGGGCGTGAGCGGGCACTTCGAGGGCGTGGACGGCCGCATGGAGGCCCTCGACGACCGCTTGGAGGCGCTCAACCAGCGGCTCAACCAGCTACCGCAGACCATGGAGGTCAGCGAGCTGCACCGCCGCCTGACCGAGCTGGTGGAGCGGCCGCAGCTCGACCACACCGGCAAGCTGGACGAGATCGACGAGCACGTCACCTCGGCCGTGGCGCCGGTGCTGCGCGAGCTGAAGCAGCGCCCGGACCGGCACGAGCTGGAGGAGACCGTCACCGAGGCGGTCGAGAACTCGCACGACGACATCACCAAGCGGTTCGCCTCCCTGGAGGAGACGGTGCTGGCACTGGCCGAGGCGCTGCTGCGCCCGGGCCGGGACGGCAAGAAGAAGCGCCGCCGCGACGAGGACGAGGACGACGAGTAGCCGGTAGCGCGCGGACCGCGTAGCCGCTCCGCCCGATGGCCGCCCGGCGACCGCCCGGCGACCGCGCGGCGGACGCGGGCCTGCGGACGGAGAAGGGGCCGGGGCGCCTAGGCGGATTCTAGGGTGCCCCGGCCCCCGTTTGTCGGGTCCCTCCCCGGTACACCGTGATCTTGTACTTATAGCGAGGTTGGACGGTCGAGACTCGCTATAAGTACAAGATCACCGCGGGTCAGGACCCGGCGCGCCGCGGCACCGGCCTCCCCGCCGGGCCCGCTCAGACCGTGAAGACGATCTTGCCGAACTGCTCGCCCCCGGCCATCGCCCGGAAGCCCTCCTGGGCCCGTGCCAGGGGCAGCGACCGGTCGATCTCGGGCCGGACGCCGGTGCGCACGCACATCCGGGCCAGGGCGGCCAGCTCCTCGCGGGTGCCCATGGTGGAGCCCAGGACCCGCAACTGGAGGAAGAACACCCGGTTGAGTTCGGCCGGAGGCGCGTCACCGCTGGTCGCGCCGCAGGTGATGACGGCACCGCCCGGCTTCAGCGAGCGCAGCGAGTGCGCCCACGTGGCCTGGCCGACCGAGTCGAAGACGGCGTCGACCTTCTCCGGCAGGCGCTCACCGGTGGGCAGCGCCGCGTGCGCGCCCAGCGAGAGGGCCCTGGTCCGCTTCTCCCCGCTGCGGCTGGTGGCGTAGACCCGGTGGCCCACCTGCGACGCCAGCCGGATGAGCGCCCCGGCCACACCTCCCCCTGCGCCCTGGACGAGCACCGTGGAGCCCGGCCGCAGGTCGGCCTTGCCGAAGAGCATGCTGTAGGCGGTCAGCCACGCGGTGGGCAGGCAGGCGGCCTCCTCGAAGGACAGCTCCTCCGGCTTGGGCACCAGGTTGGCGCGGGGCACCAGGACCTTCTCTGCGAAGGTGCCGTTGTGGATCTCCGAGAGCAGCGACCGGCGGGGGTCGCGCGTCTCGTCCCCTCCCCCGGCGGCCGGGTCGCCGACGACGCCGTGCACGATGACCTCGTTGCCGTCCTCGTCCACCCCGGCCGCGTCGCAGCCGAGGATCATGGGCAGGCGCTGCTCGCTGAGCCCGACGCCGCGCAGGCTCCACAGGTCGTGGTGGTTGAGGGACGCGGCCCTGACGTCGACGGTCGTCCACCCCTCGCGGGGCTCGGGGTCGGGGCGTTCGCCCGCCTCCAGGGCGGAGACGGGGTCGTCGGGCGCGAAGCGTGCTGCGGTGATAGCGAACATACCCCGAAGCCAACCACGGAGACCGAATCCGGTTCCACCCCCGGGGGCCGAAACGCGCGGGGAGCGGACCGGCCGCTACGGGTCGGTCGGCTCCCCGCCCGCCTCGAAGCGCTCCCGGTACCTGCGCTGCGCCTCCTCCATCACGGCCTGGGAGAGGTAGGTGACCGGCCGCACCCCGCCCAGGAGCGGTTCGTGGTCCGGGCCCGCCGCGGCCCTGCCCGCCACCGTCCCGGCGTTCGTCATCGCCACGGTCATGCGCGTGGCCCCGGGGCCCGAGACGGTCGCGATCGCCACCACCGCACCGATCGTGGCCCAGCTCATCGCGGAGGCCGGAACGTACCGGCCCGAGATCGCGCTCGCGGTCATCGCGATCGCGGCGGTCGGGACGGTGCTCTCGCACGTCGACGACCCCGGCTTCTGGCTGACGAACCGCTGCCTGGACGTCGACGTCAAGACCACGCCCAAGCGCTGGACCGTGACGGGGGCCCACGGGGTCCGTCGCGTTCCTGATCGCCGCCATCGGCGCGGCCCTGGCCCTGGCCGGGCGGGGGGGCGGCAACGCGACCGCCCCGGCCCCGAAGCGTTCGCGGGCCGGGGCGGTCGCGTGTCGGGCTACACCGCCAGCGGGGAGCTGACCGGCAGGGAGGTGTCCGTGGCCAGGTCCAGCGCGGACGCGGGCAGGCCCGCCGCCACGACCTCGGCTCCCAGGGCGGCGATCATCGCGCCGTTGTCGGTGCACAGGCGCGGGCGCGGGACGCGCAGTTCGACGCCCGCCTCCCGGCAGCGCTGCTCGGCCAGCGCGCGCAGCGCCGAGTTCGCCGCCACACCCCCGCTGATGACCAGCGTGGTCACGCCGTGCTCCACGCAGGCGTCCACGGCCTTGCGGGTGAGCACGTCCACCACCGACTCCTGGAAGGCGGCGGCGATGTCGGCGACCACCAGGGGCTCGCCCCGGCGGTCGGTGTCCTCCACGTGGCGGGCCACGGCGGTCTTCAGGCCCGAGAACGAGAAGTCGTAGGTGCCGTCGCCCCACTTGCCGCGCGGGAAGCGGATCGCCCCGGGGTCGCCCCGCTGCGCCGCCTTGTCGATGGGCGGACCGCCCGGGTAGGGCAGGTCGAGCAGGCGTGCCACCTTGTCGTAGGCTTCGCCGGCGGCGTCGTCGACGGTGTCGCCGAGCGAGACCACCTCGGTGGCCAGGTCGTTGACCAGCAGCAGCGAGGTGTGGCCACCCGACACCAGCAGGGCGATCGAGGGCTTGGGCAGCGGGCCGTGCTCCAGTTGGTCCACGGCCACGTGGCCCACCAGGTGGTTCACACCGTAGAGCGGCTTGCCCAGGGCCATCGCGTACGCCTTGGCGGCGGACACGCCCACGAGCAGGGCGCCCGCCAGGCCCGGGCCCGCGGTGACGGCGACGGCGTCCACGTCCGACAGCTTGGCCCCGGCCTGGTCCAGCGCCCGGTGCACGGTCGGGGTCATCGCCTCCAGGTGCGCGCGGCTGGCCACCTCGGGGACCACGCCGCCGAACCGGACGTGCTGGTCCACGCTGGAGGCCACGGCGTCGCCGAGCAGCTCGCAGCCGCGCACCAGGGCCACGCCGGTCTCGTCGCAGGACGTCTCGATCCCCATGACCAGCGGCAGGTCACTCATGGTTCCCCTCCTCGGCGACGCGCCGCATGACGAGCGCGTCCGCCCCGTTGTAGTAGCCGCGCCGCACACCGATCTGCACGAAGCCGAACCGGCCGTAGAGCCTCTGTGCGCGCGGGTTGTCCGAGCGCACCTCCAGGAACACGTGGGTGACGCCGCGCCGCGCCGCCTCGGTGAGGAGTTCGGTGAGCAGCGCGCTGCCCACGCCCCGGCCCCAGACCTGCTCGGACACGGCCATGGTCTGCACGTCGCCCTCGGGCGGGACGGCGCGCAGCCCCGCGTAGCCGACGACGGCGTCCCCGGACACCGCGACCAGGTAGTGGCGCGTGGGCTCGGCCAGCTCGTCCCTGAGCATGCCCTCGCTCCAGGCGTCGAGGGGGAACAGGGCGTGTTCGAGGTCCATGACGGCCGCGACGTCGTCGGAGGTCATCGCGCGCAGGTCCACGCCGTCGGGACCGGGCGGCGGGGTCACCTCACCCACTGGCGCACCTTCTTCGGGGCACCGGGCTCCACCGCGTCCGGGCGGCGCAGGTAGAGGGGATCGGGCGCGGGCAGTTCCTCGCCTCGGCCGAGGCGCAGCAGGGCCAGCTCCGCCATGGCGGCGGCGTCCGGGTGCAGCGGGTCCGGCGCGGCCGAACCGGCGCCGAGCACGTCGGCGTACATGCGGGCGCCGTCGCCGACCAGAGCGAGCCCGCCGGTGTCCACCTCGGCGGGGCGGTCGACGCGCACCTCGCCCACGCGGGTGAGCCGGTCGTCGTAGCGGGCCCAGAACACCTCCTTGCGGCGGGCGTCGGTCATCGCGGCGAAGGGCTCGGTCCGGCCGGTGGCGAAGGCCAGCGCGTCCAGGGTGGTGACACCGTGGCAGGGGACGCCCAGGGCGTCGGCCAGGGCGTGCGCGGTGGCCAGCCCGACCCGCAGGCCGGTGTAGGGCCCGGGGCCGATGCCGACGGCGATGCGGTCGAGGTCGGCCAGGACGATCCCGGCCTCCTCGGTGATCCGGGAGATCGTGGGGCCGAGCAGTTCGCCGTGGCGGCGGGCGTCCACGGAACCGGCGCTGGCGCGCAGCGTGAAGGAGCCGTCGGCGCCGGTCTCGCCGATGGCGGCGGTGACCGCCGGGGTGGCGGTGTCGAAGGCCAGGAGGAGCACGGGTGACCGCCTATCGGGGCCCGGCGGCGGTGCCGGGCAGGTCGGCGCCGGCCCACCGGGCGCCGACGGCGCGCAGGTGGACGGAGCGGGTGTCGTCGGGGTGGCGTTCGATGCGGATCTCCAACCGGTCGTCGGAGAGCCCCTCCGCCACGCCCTCGCCCCACTCCACCACGGTGACGGAGTCGGGGAGGGTCATGTCCAGGTCGATGTCGTCGATCTCGTCGGGCCCGCCGAGCCGGTAGGCGTCCACGTGGACGAGGTCGGGGCCTCCGGTCAGGGAGGGGTGGATCCGGGAGATGACGAAGGTCGGGGAGGTGACCGATCCGCGCACGCCAAGGCCCTCGCCCAGACCCTTGGTGAGGGTGGTCTTCCCCGCGCCGAGCGGCCCGGACAGGATCAGCAGGTCGCCGGGTCGGACGAGGGCGGCGAGGTCGCGGCCGAGGGTGCGCATGGCGTCGTCGGTGTCCGCGGTGACCTCGCGGACGGTGGCCGCACCTGGAGTGGTTGCTGTCGCGTCTGTCATCAGCTTCGCTGCTCGTGGTCTGGGTGGATGGTGGATCGCGGCGCGCCGGGTCGGGGCGTGTGCGGGCGGGGACGGCTGGAGCGCCCCCTTCCACCCAGGTTAGGCCGGATGGAGGAGGTCTGTGACCGGATCGCGGTGACCGGTCGGACTCCCGCCGCCGCTCAGGCCTCCCCGCCGACGTACTCGCGCGGGACCCGGGGCCCCACCCGGGTGACGATCTCGTACGGGATGGTGTCCAGGATCCGGGCCCAGTCCTCGGCGGTCGGGGTGTCCGGGTGGTCCCCGGGGTCGCCGAAGAGCACCGCGTACTCGTCGGCCTCCACGGCGTCGTCGCCGACGTCCACGACGAACTGGTCCATGCAGACTGTTCCCGCGATGGCGCGGCGGCGTCCGCCCAGGAGGACGGGCCCCCGGTTGGTGGCGGCGCGGGGGACCCCGTCGGCGTAGCCCAGCGGCACCAGGGCCAGGGTGGTCTCCCCGTCGGTCACGTAGCGGTGGCCGTAGGAGACTCCGCTGCCCTCGGGGACGCGCTTGGTGAGGGCGAGCCGGGAGCGCAGCGTCATCGCGGGGCGCAGCCCCGTCCCCGTGAGGCCGGGGATCGGGGACAGGCCGTAGCTGGCGATCCCGCCCCGGACGAGGTCGAAGCGGGCCTCGGGGAGGGTGAGCAGCGCGGCCGAGTTGGCGATGTGCCGGACCTCGGGGGTCAGGCCGACCTTGTCCGCGGTCTCCAGGGCCTCGTGGAAGCGGGAGAGCTGGCGCGCGACGGAGGGGTGGCCCGGCTCGTCGGCGCAGGCGAAGTGCGACCACACGCCCGTGACGCGCAGGTGCCCCTCGTCCTCGGCGCGGGCGGCGGCCTCGGTCAGGGCGCCCCAGTCGGTGGGGCCGGCGCCGCCGCGGTTGAGACCGGTGTCGGCCTTGAGCTGCACACGGGCGGTGCGGCCGAGGCGGCGGGCCTCGGAGATCACGGTGTCCAGGACCGCGCGGTCGCTCACCCCGAGGTCGACGTCGGCCTCGACGGCCTCCGCGACCGGCTCGCCGGGCGGGATGATCCAGGCCAGGACGGGCAGGGTCAGTCCGGCGCGGCGCAGCCGGAGTGCCTCGTCGATGAAGGCCGTGCCCAGCCAGGTCGCGCCGCCCGCGATCAGGGCGCGGGCGGCCGGGAGCATGCCGTGCCCGTAGCCGTCGGCCTTGACCACACCCATGAGCGGGGTGCCCCCTGCGGACTCGCGGAGCACCCGCGCGTTGTGGGAGATCGCGTCGAGGTCGACGCGAGCGTGCGCGAAGTGAGACATGTACTCAGTGTTCCACGTGCGCGGGACCGGAGCGGAGCGGCGCCGGAACACGCCCGGGAGGGCGTGTCCGTTTTCCCCGGCGCCCCAAGGCCTCCCGCGTGACCAGGCACGACGCGGGTTTTCTCGATCACCCGTAGTACACGGGTGGATGCGGGGTAGGGGATCGGCCCAGAGGCACAGTATCTGGGGGTACTGGCATGACCGAGATAGGTAGCGAACGACCCGTCAACACCACGAGGCTGTGGTACGGGGGGATGGCCACCGCCGTGGTGGCGGCGCTGGTGGTCTTCGCGGGCGCCCTGGTGTTCCGTGGGGTGTTCGGAGTTCCGGTGCTCGCACCGGAGGACGCGGGGGCGCTGGGCGACGCGAGCACGGTGGTCTACGCGCTGATGGCCGCCGTGGCGGCGCTGCTGGCCACGGGGCTGATGCACATGCTGCTGCTCAGCGCCCCGCGGGCGATGAAGTTCTTCGGGTGGATCCTGGGGCTGGTCACGGCGATCGCGGCCGTCGCCCCGTTCAGCGAGCCCGTGGACGCGTCGAGCCAGGTCGGCACGTCCGTGATCAACCTGGTCACGGGCATCGCGATCATCACCCTGCTGCGGAGCGTGGGGCGCGCGTCCGCGCTGAGCGGCCGGGCCCCGGGTGAGGCCCGGACGGCGTACACGGCGCACGAGGCGACCGTGAGGCCGGTCGGGGAACCCGGGCCGGAGCCCGGGGGCGAGACGCGGGCCGTGGATACCGGGGAGCCGGTGCAGGGCGAGGAGCCCGCCTTGCGGCACGAGGGCATCCTGCCCGACGTGAAGCAGGGCGAGTACCGCAGGAAGCAGGTCCGCGCCCAGGAGATGGACACGGAGGCGGAGGAGGCCGGGCCGGACCGGCACGGCCGCCAGGCTCCGGGAGACCGGTAGGCCGGGTGACCGTCAGGCCGGGAGCGGCCGACGCACAGTCGGGTCGGCCCGTTGTACGGCCCCGGCGGGCGACCGGACCGGGTGGCCCGTGACACCGGGCGCCGACCCGAGGCGCACGAGGGGGCGGAGCCGAGCGGCTCCGCCCCCTTCAGCGTGGCCTGGGCCAGGCTGGGAGGCGGGCCCGGCGGGGGCGGGAGCCGACGCGGGGAAGCACCGCCAAGCGGGTCGCATGACCGCGTCAGGCCCGAAAACGCCACCCGACCCGCACGACTCATCATCCGAACTTTTGCGGCAAAAAAGGAGGACAATTCCCATCGGGGCGGAGCGGTAGCGCACACAAGAGACCACCGGAGAAAACAGAGGAGGGCGTTTCGGGGCGCGCGCGCACGGGAAAAAAGAAAACAGGAAAGGCGGGGAAAGAAAAGGGAAACGCCGGATCCGCCCTCCGTGGGCTCCGCGCCCGCCCGCGCGCCTCGAAGTCCGGAAACCCCGCCCCTTCTGCCGTTTCTCAGCACTCCCCACTCCCCCGAGGCCCCGGAAGACGCTGTCGGCCAGCGGGTCGGCGCCCGTGCGCGGCACGACCGCGGCGAGCCGTCCGGCGTCGGCCGCCCTCCGGGGCCGCGAAGCGGAGATCCGGCCGCGTCCCCGCCCTCCAGGACCGGCCGGATCTCCTTTTCCGCAAAAGGCCGAAAAGGGACACCAAGGGCTCCGGCGCCTCCGCCCGGGAATCTGCGTCCCGACCGCCGCGCGGCAGAACCGACGGGCGTCCGCGCCCTGGCGGGGCGTCCGCGCTCCAACGCCCCGCGCCCCGAGGCGGCTCAGCCGTTGATCAGCGCGTCGGCGTGCTCGGGGCTCAGGCAGTGCTCGATCACCATGACCGCCGCGCCGATCACGCCCGCGCTCTCACCCGCCACGGACGAGACGATGCTCAGGTGCTCGGTGGCCAGCGGCAGCGACCGCTGGTAGATGATCTCCCGCACCCCGGCGAGCAGGTGGTCCCCGGCCAGGGCGAGCGCGCCGCCGATGACGATGACCGACGGGTTGAACATGTTCACCGACGCGGCGAGCACCTCGCCGATGTCGCGGCCCGCCTGGCGCAGCGCGCGCAGGGCGGGCACCGACCCGTTGCGGGAGAGCTCGACCACTGCGCGGGCGCCGCTCGCGGGAACCCCCTCGGCGGTGAGCGCGGCGGCCAGGGCGGCGCCGCTGGCCACGGCCTCCAGGCAGCCGGTGTTGCCGCAGCGGCAGGGCCGCTCGTCGCCGCTGGGGACGTGGATGTGCCCCATGTCCCCGGCCGCGCCCTGCGCGCCCCGGTAGACGCTGCCCTCGCTGACGATGCCGCAGCCGATGCCCGTGGCGACCTTGACGAACATCAGGTGGCTGGCCTCGGGCCAGGCCGTGTGGTGCTCCCCGATCGCCATGATGTTGACGTCGTTGTCCACCAGGACCGGCACGTCGAGCCGGTCGTGGACGTAGCCGGGCACGTCGAAGTTGTCCCACCCCGGCATGATCGGCGGGTTCACCGCGCGCCCGGTGGTGTGCTGGACGGGGCCGGGCAGGCCGATGCCCAGGCCGAGCAGTTCGTCCACACGCCGGTCCGCGCCCTCCAACAGCCCCCGGCCCCGCTCCACTACCCAGTCCAGGACGTGCTCGGGGCCCAGGGCGATGTCCAGGTCCGCGCGCTCCTCGGCGAGCACGGTCCCCGACATGTCGGTGAGGGCCAGGCGGGCGTGGGTGGCTCCCAGGTCGGCGCCCAGGACCACGCGGGCGTCCGGCTGGAACGAGAAGGTCGTGGGCGGCCTGCCCCCGGTGGAGACGGCCTCGCCGGCGGGTCCGATGAGCCCGCTGGCGAGCAGGGCGTCCACGCGCTGGGTGACGGTCGAGCGGGCCAGACCGGTGACCGATGCCAGCTCCGAGCGGGTGCGCGGTCGGCCGTCGCGCAGTAGTCGGAGCAGGGTGCCCGCACCGGGCGCGGCGGTCGGAGCGACGGCCGTACCGGGTCGTCCCTCCGTGTGGGTCAGCGCGTCTTCCGTCATGCGAACAGTGAAGCACAGGATCTATTGACTGTCCGTCATCCGTCTATTGCAGATAGATCCTACGACTTTTGCTTGACGATCGACAGAAGTCCCGCGTACCGTTCGGTGCATGTCAGTGAGTAAGGTCACAAGCCTGGGTGAGGCGGCCGACCCCGGGTCGACCGCCCCCAACGCCTACCGCGCCGCGGTGATCGGCACCGGCTTCATGGGACGGGTCCATTCCCACGCCGTCCGCGCCGCGGGAGGCGAGGTCGTCGGGGTCGCGGGCTCCTCCCAAGGCAAGGCCGAGCGGTTCCGCACCGCGCACGGCCTCGCCCGGGCCCACGCCGACGCCCTCGAACTCGTCCGCAGCGACGACGTGGACGTGGTCCACGTGTGCACGCCCAACCACCTGCACGCGCCGCTGAGCCTGGCCGCCCTGGCCGCGGGCAAGCACGTCGTGTGCGAGAAACCCCTGGCCACCGACGCCGACACGGCCCGCGAACTGGTCCGGGCCGCGGAGGAGGCCGACCGGGTCGCCGTCGTCCCCTTCGCCTACCGCTTCCACCCGATGGCCCGCGAGGCGCGCGCCCGCGTGGCCTCGGGCTCCATCGGCCGCGTCAGCCTCGCCCACGGCGGCTACCTCCAGGACTGGCTCCTGTACCCCGACGAGGACAACTGGCGGGTGGACCCCGAACTGGGCGGCCCCACCCGCGCTTTCGGGGACATCGGCTCGCACTGGTGCGACATGCTGGAGTTCGTCACCGGCGACCGCATCACCTCGGTCAGCGCCCAGACCTCACGGGTCAACGACACCCGCGCCGGGCGCTCGGTGGCCACCGAGGACCTGGTGGCCTTCCAGTTCTCCACCACGGGGGGCGTGGTCGGCAGCGCCGTCATCAGCCAGGTCTCCCCCGGCCGCAAGAACCGGCTCGTGCTGGAGGTCTCCGGCACCGAGGGCACCCTGCTGTTCGACCAGGAGCGGCCCGAGACCCTCTGGGCGGGCGGCCGGGGCCGCACCTGCACCATCAGCCGCGACGACCCGGAGCTGAGTGCCGACGCCGCGCGCCTGTCCACGACCCCCGTCGGCCACCCGCAGGGCTACCAGGACTGCTTCAACGCGCTCGTGGCCGACACCGGGGCCGCCATCGCCGGGCGGGCCCCCGAGGGCCTGCCGGTGTTCGCCGACGGCCTGCGCGCCGCCGTGCTGGCCGAGGCCGTCCTGACCTCGGCGCGGGAACGCCGCTGGGTCGACGTGCCGGAGGTGGACGGGGCATGAGCGGCCCGCCCCTGCTCCGCATGAGCGGCATCACCAAGTCCTTCCTGGGCGTGCGCGTCCTGCACGGGATCGACCTGGAACTCCACCCCGGCGAGCTGCACGCCCTGGTCGGTGAGAACGGGGCGGGCAAGTCCACCCTGATGAAGGTGCTGGCCGGGGTGCACCGGGCGGACGGGGGCACAATCGAGCTGGAGGGCGGTGCCGTCTCCTTCGAGCACCCCGTCCAGGCCCAGCGCGCGGGCGTGACCACGGTCTTCCAGGAGTTCAACCTCCTACCCGACCGCACCGTCGCCGAGAACGTCTTCCTCGGCCGCGAGATCCGCCGCCGCGGCCTGGTGGACGGCCGGGCCATGGAGCGGGCCACCGCCGAACTGCTCGCCGAACTCGGCCTGGAGGGCATCGACCCCCGGGCCCGGGTGCGGTCGCTGTCGGTGGCCGAGCAGCAGATCGTGGAGATCGTCAAGGCGCTCTCGCACGACGCGCGCATCATCTCCATGGACGAGCCGACCGCCGCGCTGGCCGACCACGAGGTGGAGGTCCTCTACCGGATCATCGGGCGCCTGCGCGAACGCGGCGTGGCGGTGCTGTACGTGTCGCACCGCATGCGGGAGATCTTCGACCTGGCCGACACCATCACCGTGCTCAAGGACGGCCACCTCGTGGACACCGTCCCCGCCGGTGGGATCGGTCCGGCCGAGCTGGTCCGCAAGATGGTCGGACGCCCGGTCTCGGCGGTCTTCCCCGAGCCCGTGGAGCCGCACGGCGAGCATGTGGGACGGGTGCAGCTGTCGGTCACCGGAGGCGGCAACACCCAGCTGGACGGGATCGGGTTCGAGGTGCGCGGCGGCGAGGTCCTGGGCCTGGGCGGGCTCCAGGGCAGCGGGCGCACCGAGGTGGCCCACGCCCTCTTCGGCGTCGATCGCTTCACCCGGGGCGAGGTCCGCGTGGACGGACGCCGGGTGGACCCGCGCTCGCCGCGCACGGCGGTGCGCGCGGGCCTGGTGCTGGTCACCGAGGACCGCAAGGCGCAGGGGCTGGCGCTGAACCAGTCGGTGGCGGCCAACGGCCGCCTGGTCCTGGACGCGGTCTGGCCACTGGGCTCGGCGCGCGGGGCCCGGCGGCTGCCCGGCATCCTCTCCTCCCTGGAGCTGGTGGCGCGCGGCGGCCAGGACCAGGAGGTCCGGTACCTGTCCGGCGGCAACCAGCAGAAGGTCGTGCTGGCCAAGTGGCTGGCCGCCGAACCCGGCGTGATGGTGCTCGACGAGCCCACGCGCGGCATCGACGTGGGCGCCAAGCAGGCCGTCTACCGGCTCATGCGCGAGCTGGCCGCGGCCGGGGTGGCGATCGTGCTCATCTCCTCCGAGCTGCCCGAGCTGATCGGCATGTCCGACCGGCTGGTCGTCCTGCGGGACGGCCGGGTCGCGGGCGAGCTGCCCGGCGGGGCCGCCGAGGAGGCGGTCATGGCGATGGCCACCGGATCGCCGCACCCGGGCGGGGCCGCCGCGCCGGTCCCCGAGGAGGGCCCGGACGCCGGATCGGCCTCCGAGCGGGACCCGGCCGCCGCTCGACCGCGCCCGGGCGGTCCCAACCCACCGGCCTCCGAGGGCGGCCCGGCCGCCGGGGCCGACAACGGAGGCTCCCCCGCACGGCACGAGGAGGCCGCCCCGTGACACGCCCACCGACCTCCCCCTTCCGGAGCCTGCGCGCCCGGACGGGCACCACCGGGCTGGTCTACCTGGCCCTGGTGCTGCTGCTCGCGGTCAGCGCGGCCTTCGTCGCCGCCCGGGGCGGCAACCTGTTCACCACCGCCAACACCGTCGACCTGCTCACCCGCAGCAGCCTGCTGGGGTTCCTGGCCATCGGGATGACCCTCGTCATCCTGTGCCGCTCCCTGGACCTGTCGGTCGGCTACGTGGCCGCCCTGTCCACCGTGGTCGCGGCCACCACCATGGCGGGCGAACCCTCCCGGATCGTGCTCGGCGTGGCCGCCGCCCTCGGCCTGGCCGCGCTGATCGGCCTGGTGAACGGGCTGGTGGTCACGGGACTGCGGGTCAACCCCTTCATCGCCACCCTGGGCATGGGGCTGGTGATCAAGGGCTACCTGGACACGAACTTCCAGGGCCCGGCCGGGGCGGTGCCCGCCGCCTTCCAGGCCTTCGGCTACACCCGGATCGGCGTGCTGCCCGTCTCCACCCTGGTCATGCTGGGCGTGGCGGTGGCGGCGATGCTGTTCCTGAGCCGCACACGGATGGGCTACCACATCTACGCCGTCGGCGGCGACGCCGACGTGGCCCGGCTCTCCGGGGTCCGCTCCGGGGTGCCCACGGTCACCGCGCACGTGCTGTGCTCGGTCACCGCCGGTGTGGCCGGTCTGCTGCTGGCCGCCCGGTTCGGCACCGGCAGCGCCACCGTCTACTCCGGGGGCTACGAACTGGAGGCCATCGCGGCCGTGGTGCTGGGCGGGACCTACCTGCTCGGCGGGCGCGGCGGCGTGGCCGGGACCGTGGCGGGTGTGCTCATCCTCGCCACGCTCGACACCGTGTTCAACGTGCTGGCGGTCGACCCGTTCGTCAAGGACGTGCTGCGCGGCGTCATCGTCATCGCCGCCGTGGCCGTCTACGCCCGCGGCGGGCGCTCCGCCGTGCGGACGCGCTTCCCCTCCGGCGGCGCGCCGCCGTCCTCCCCCGTGCCGAGGCCCGCCCCGGACACCGGGACCGCCCCCGATCCGGACCCCGGGACGGGGTCCGCACCGCAACCCCTCGGAGGCCGCCGATGACCCCGACCCCCACCCAGGACGAGCGCGGCCCGGCGGGGCCGCGCGGGTCCGAGTCGCGCGGTCCGGGCCCGCTGGCGGCGCTGGCCGCGCTGGGCCGGGGCGGCACGGCGACCGTCGCGCTGCTGCTGGCGCTGATCTTCGTGGTGATCGCCACCCAGAACCCCTCCTTCTTCGAGGGGCCGCCGCTGATGGCCTTCGCCAAGAAGGCCGCGCCGCTGGTGATCCTGGCCATCGGCCAGTACCTGGTGATCGTCTCCGGGGAGTTCGACCTGTCGGTCGGGTCCCTGGTGGGCGCGCAGGTGGTGATCGCGGCCCGCCTCATCGACGGCGACGAGGCCATGACCTGGCCGGTGATCGGCCTCATGCTGGCATTCGGCCTGTTCGTGGGCCTGGTCAACGGCCTGGTGACCACGCTGCTGCGGGTGCCGTCGATCATCACCACGCTCGGCACGATGCTCATCCTGTTCGGCGCGGTGCGCTACTGGACCGGCGGAGCGCCCACCGGAGCGCTGACGGAGTCCTTCCGCGTGTTCGGGCGGCAGGGGATCGAGGGCGTGCCCGTCCTCGGCCAGATCCCGTGGGCGCTGCTCATCGCCCTGGCGCTGGCGGCGGTCGCGGTGGTGCTCATGCGCTCGCCCTACGGCCGCTCCCTCGTGGCGACGGGCGACAACGACGTCGCCGCCGCCTTCTCGGGGGTGCGGGTGTGGCGGGTGCGCACGATGGCCTTCGTCGGCTCCTCCCTCATGGCCACCGTCGCAGCCGTCCTCATCGGCGGCTACGCCGGGGTCACCGCGCAGGTCGGCGACGGGCTGGAGTTCACCGCGATCACCGCCGTGGTCCTGGGCGGGGTGGTGCTGGGCGGCGGGCGCGGCACCGTGGTCGCCGCCGTCCTGGGCGCCCTGACCGTGGAGGCACTGTTCACGCTGTTCAACCAGCTTTACCTGCCCTCGACGCTCCAGCCCACGGTGCAGGGGCTCATCATCATCGCCGCGGTGGCCTACGCAGCCCGCCGGGGCGACCTTCGACTGCCGGAGCGCCTGCGACGGCGACCGGACCATCCGACCGAGCGGCCGCTCGGCACTTCCAGGAGGTAACCATGCGCGTCCCCCGCGTGCTGCTCGCCGGCGCCGCCGGCCTGACCCTGACGCTCACGGCGTGTACGACGGACGCCCCCGCCGACGCCCCCGAGGAGGCGGGCGGCGAACTCACCCCCGACGGTGAGTGGTTCGACGAGGCCGAGTTCGAGGCGCAGCTCGCACAGCGCGAGATCGCCCCGGAGGGCCCCGGGGACCAGCCCTGGCTCCAGGCGATCGAGCCCGAGTGGATCGACACCTCGGAGTTCGCGCACGACGCGCCCGAGGACGCGACGATGTGCTTCTCCAACGCCTCGGTGTCCAACCCCTGGCGCGTCACCGGCTTCATCACCATGGAGCAGCAGGTGGAGGCGCTCCAGGAGGAGGGGCGCATCGGCGAGTTCCGGGTGTCGGACGCCGCCGACGACGACAACCAGCAGATCTCCGACATCCAGGCCTTCGTGGACTCCGGGGACTGCGACGTCATCGTCATCTCCCCCTCCACCACCGCGACCCTGACCCCGGCGGTGGAGACCGCCTGTGAGAGCGGCGTCCCGGTCGTGGTCTTCGACCGCGGCGTGAACAGCGACTGCATGGTCACGTTCATCCACCCGATCGGCGGCTACGCCTACGGCGCGGACGCGGCCGAGTTCCTGGTCGAGGAGCTGGAGCCCGGCTCGACCGTGCTGGCGCTGCGCATCCTGCCCGGCGTGGACGTGCTCGAACACCGCTGGGCGGCGGCCCAGGAGATCTTCGCCGACAGCGAACTGGAGGTGCTCGGCCACGAGTTCACCGAGGGCGACGGCGCCATGATCAAGGACCTGGTCTCCCAGCACCTCCAGCGCGGCGAGGTCGACGGCATCTGGATGGACGCCGGGGACGGCGCCGTGGCCGCACTGGAGGCCTTCGAGGACGCGGGCCAGCCCTACCCGGTGATCTCCGGGGAGGACGAGCTGAGCTTCATGCGCAAATGGCAGGAGGAGGACCTCACCGCGATCGCACCCGTCTACTCCAACTTCCAGTGGCGGACCCCGGTACTGGCCGCCGGCATGATCCTCGCCGGCGAGGAGGTCCCCTCGGAGTGGGTCCTGCCCCAGGAGCCGGTCCGCCAGGACGAGCTGGACGAGTACCTGGAGCGCAACGCGGAGATGCCGTCCCTGCACTACGCGAAGTTCGGCGGCGAGGACCTGCCGGGCTTCCCCGAGGCCTGGACGGACAGGTAGATGCGCGCGCTGGGGGTCAACACCTGGGTGTGGACGTCGCCGCTGACCGACGCCGCGCTGGAGCGGATCGCGCCACGCGTGGCGGAGTGGGGGTTCGACGTGATCGAACTCCCCGTGGAGAACGCGGGCGACTGGGACCCCCGGCGCGCCCGGACCCTGCTGGACGGGCTGGGCCTGACGGCCACCGTCGTGCTGGTCATGGGGCCGGGCCGGGAACTGGTCGCGACCGACGCGGCCACCCGCTCGGCGACGCAGGACTACCTCAGGCGGGTCGTGGACGCGGCCGCGGCGGTGGGCTCCCCCGTCGCCGCCGGTCCGGCCTACTCCTCGGTCGGCCGCACGTGGCGGATGTCCCCGCGTGAGCGGGCGGGGATCGGCGCGGAGCTGACCGAGGCGCTGGCCTCCGTGGTCGGGCACTGCTCGGGCGCGGGGGTCCGGCTGGCGGTGGAGCCGCTCAACCGGTACGAGACGAGCGTGCTCAACACGGTGGACCAGGGGCTGGAGATGCTGGCCGACCTGCCCGCGGAGCACTGCGGGCTGGCCCTGGACGTCTACCACATGAACATCGAGGAGCGGGACGTGGCGGCGGCCGTGCGGCGCGCCGCGGGCAAGGTCGCGCACGTACAGGTGTGCGCGAACGACCGGGGCACCCCCGGGGCCGACCACCTGGACTGGGGCGCGATCCTCGGCGCGCTCGACGACGCGGGGTACGGAGGACCCCTGGTGATCGAGTCGTTCACGGCGGACAATGCCAGCATCGCCACGGCGGCCTCCGTCTGGCGACCGCTGGCGGCGACCCAGGACGCGATCGCCGTCGACGGCCTGGCCTTCCTTCGCGCCCTGAGCCGACGAGAGGAGCCGCCGTGCAGGTAGGCAGCGCTCCTCGGGGCCCCCGGTCCGCGCCTGCGGGCGCGGCCGGGCCCCGCGGGGGACGGGAGCCGAACGCCGTGTCCGCACCACGGCCGCCGGTGCCCCCGGGCCAGGAGGAAACGTCCACCACCCCCGCTCGGTACCGCGCTCGCCGGAAAGCGCTGACTGAGGTAGGGCGGCTCCACCCCCACGAGGAGACGTCACCATGCCCGCTCACAAGACCCCCTCCACCGCCGGTTCCGAGTTCCCGGACCCGGTGGCGGACACCCCCGCCACCTGGTGGCTGACCGGGGTGTCGTTCGCGGTGGCCGGTGCCGCCGTCGCCTCCGCCGTGTTCCTCGGAGGTGACAGCGCGAACGGCGCCTCCGCCGCGCCGCGGGCCTCCGCGGACCACCCCGACGCGGACCAGGTCGGCTCGCTGCTCACCCACACCCGCACGGCCCACGAGGGACTAGTCCCCGTGGTGGAGGACATGGAGGAGTTCCTGCCCACCGACGGATCACACCCGCCCCTGGAGTTGACCGAGGCCTCGGTGGTCAACTCCTGGCGCACCGAGGTGCAGGCCGCCTCGGTGCACCTCGGCGAGGTACCCGAATCCGGCGGCGCCGACCGGACCGCGCACGCGGGCCTGGTGTCCTCCGTCCGGCTGCTGTCCATGTCGGTGGACACCTACGCCAAGGCCGCCCTGGTCGAGGACGAGGACCTGCGCATGGACGTCCTGCACATCGCCATGGAACTGCGCGACGAGGCGGTCGTGTCGTGGTCGGTGGCGGCCACGCACCTGGACGCGGTGAGCGTGGACGCCGGGCACGGCCACGTCCACCTGTACCTGCCCGCCGCCAACGACAGCGGCGCCCTCGCGCCCGACGGCGCCGGGGCGGACGCGGGGCCGGAGGGCGCCGGGGAGGGCCCCGGCGACGGACACGACCACTGACCACGAAACCCCCCTACTCCAGGAGGAGACGAACATGCCGCGACCAGTCACCCTGTTCACCGGGCAGTGGGCCGACCTGCCCTTCGAGGAGGTGTGCTCCCTAGCCGCCTCGTGGGGCTACGACGGCCTGGAGGTCGCCTGCTGGGGCGACCACCTCGACGTCACCCGGGCCGCCGTGGACGACGACTACGTGCGCGACCGGCTGGACACGCTCAAACGCCACGGGCTGGGCCTGTGGGCGATCTCCAACCACCTGCTGGGCCAAGCCGTCTGCGACGACCCGATCGACCACCGCCACCGCGACATCCTGCCCGCGCGGGTGTGGGGCGACGGCGAGCCCGAGGGCGTGCGTCAGCGGGCCGCCGAGGAGATGAAGGCCACCGCCCGCGCCGCCGCCAGGCTCGGAGTGTCCACCGTGGTGGGCTTCACCGGATCGGCCGTCTGGAAGTACGTGGCGATGTTCCCGCCGGTGGGCGAGGACGTCATCGAGGCCGGGTACCGCGACTTCGCCGACCGGTGGAACCCGATCCTGGACGTGTTCGACGAGGTGGGGGTGCGTTTCGCGCACGAGGTGCACCCCTCCGAGATCGCCTACGACTACTGGTCCACGCAGAGGGCGCTGGAGGCGGTGGGTCACCGCCCGGCCTTCGGCCTGAACTGGGACCCCAGCCACATGGTGTGGCAGGACATCGACCCGGTCGGGTTCCTGTGGGACTTCCGGGACCGGATCTACCACGTGGACTGCAAGGACGCCCGCAAGCGGGTGGGCAACGGCCGCAACGGGCGCCTGGGCTCCCACCTGCCGTGGGGTGATCCGCGCCGGGGCTGGGACTTCGTCTCGACCGGGCACGGCGACGTGCCCTGGGAGGACTGCTTCCGCACGCTGAACGCGATCGGCTACCAGGGGCCGATCTCGGTGGAGTGGGAGGACGCGGGCATGGACCGGCTGGTCGGGGCGGCCGAGGCGGTGGAGTTCGTGCGCTCCCACGCCTACGACCCGCCGGAGTCGTCGTTCGACTCCGCCTTCGGGTCGGACTGACCCGGCTCCGGACGCGGCGGCGGGGCGGCGCGTACCGGGGGACCCCCTCGACCGGGAGGCGGGGTCAGATCATCGGGGCGATGACCACCCGGTAGTGCCCCCCGTCGGCGGTCGAGACGTCGCAGCGGAAGTCGTTGACACGGTTGACGGAGCCGTGCACCGCGCTGTCGCCGAAGGCCGCGGTGTCCACCCCGGGCAGGTGCTTGCGGATGAAGGACACCGCCTCCTGGACGGACATGGCGGTGTCCTTCTGCTCTGGGGTGACGCGCAGTCCGTCGTCGGTCAGACGACTGATAACGACCCGGAACATGTGCTGTCTCCCTAGGGTGCCGGGGGGCGGACACCGGCATTCTGCCCCATCGCCTCCCCGGCTGGGAATCCTCCGGGCGGGCGGGGGCGCCGGCGCGGCCCGTCCGGTCAGACCTCCAGGTCCGCCTCGATGCCCTTGAGGCGGTGCCTGGCCAGGGCGAGGTTGCCCCGGGAGCGGTCCAGGGCCAGGTAGAGGAAGAGGCCCTGCCCCTTGCGGCTGGTGAGGGGACGGATGATGTGGTACTGCCCGGACAGCGTGATGAGGATGTCCTCGATCACGTCGTTGAGTCCCAACTGGTCCATGGTGCGCATCTTCGCGCGGACCACCTCGGTGTTCCCGGCGGCGGCCACGGTGAGGTCGAGGGCGTTGGTGGAGGCGAGGGTGCCCAGCGCCATCCCGCTGCTGTAGTCGACGACGGCGGCGCCCACAGCCCCCTCGATCTCCATCATCTCCTTGAGCCCGGCTTCGATGTTCGGCATGTCCTTCTCTCTCCTTGACGTGGGTCGGCGCGGCGCCCTGCGGTCGGCGATCCAGCGGCGCAGGCCGGAGGCGCCTCGGCGGGGCTGCCCACCGGTCACGCGGCCACCGGCCGGGGGCGCTCGACGGACAGCGTCCGCAGCGCGGTGAGCACGCGTTCCAGCACCTTGCGGTCCACGGACGCGACCGCCGGCGCGGCGGGTCGGGGCACGTCCCGCCGGGGCGGGCGGTCCGTGTCGTCTCGGGGAGGCGGCACCCTCGCCGTGCGCACCAGGTCGCGCAGCCGCCGCAGGGTGAAGCCGAGGCTGCCCTCCGTGCGGCCCATCCGGACCCGTACGCACAGGTCGGAGCCGTCCAGGACGGCGAACAGCACGTGGTGGTCGGTGTCGGTGACGACGACGTCCTCCACCCGCTGGTCGGCGCACAGGGGGCCCTCCCTGACGGCCCTGAGGATCGCCGCCGCGTCCGCGGCCGGATCGTCGGCGCCGACGTGGGCGAGGACGCGCCCGCGCCGCCAGTCGACGAGGCAGGCACTGCGCACCCCCGGCGTCTGGAGCATCTCCCGCAACTGCTGGTCGAAGCGCACGTCGGTCCTTTGCGAAGGCTGGGGCCGGATCTTGCGTCGGCCCGCGACGAATCAGGCTAACTGTCCTTTGCGGACATCACGAGAATAGGCGTCATGAGTTCTCACCGCAGCCTTTTCAGTGATTTATTATGTTATGCCTGACCGGAGGGGGTGGCGGAAAACCGAAAGGAGGGCGAGGAGGCTCCGACGCGTGTTTCGCCCCGCGGAGAAAGGAGAACGGCCCCGGTGTCGCACGGGGTCACCTTTTCTCCCTTTCGGGGGCTTCGGGACCTCGGACCCGGGCGGCGTCGCCACGGGGGGCGGGCGGCGCGGCCGCACGGGGAGGAGCGGAGAAGGGCTGGGCGGGACCGACCGGGGGCACGGGTCCGTGATCGGGCGAGCGCGGGACGGCGCCGGGTCAGAGCCAGACGACCTCGGAGGTCTCCAGGTCGTAGCGGGCGGGGACCACGTCCAGGCGGCCGGACTCGACCAGCTCGCGCAGGTCGGCGTCCCCCCGGAGCTGGTCGGCGATGTACTCGGCGTTGGCCCGGACGCAGGCGTCCACGAAGTCGCCGCCGTCGTCGGGGGTGGCCTCGACCACCGGCAGGATACCCTCCACCAGGTAGCCGACGTGGCCGTGCGGGACCTCTCCGGTCTCGTGGGCCTCCACGGCCGCGGTGACCGCGCCGCACGAGGAGTGCCCGAGGACGACGATGAGCGGGACCGCCAGGTGCGCGGCGGCGTAGCTGATGCTGCCCAGGACGGACTCGTCCAGGACCTGGCCCGCGGAGCGGACGGTGAACAGGTCGCCGAGCCCGCGGTCGAAGACCAGCTCGGGCGCCACACGGGAGTCACCGCAGGCCAGGACCACGGCGAAGGGGCTCTGTCCGCCCGCGACCTCCTCCCTGCGGGCGGGGCCCTCGTTGGGGTGGCGGGAGTCGTACCGGCGCCAGCGCCTGTTGCCCCGTTCGAGGAGGCGCAGCGCCTCCGCGGCGTCCCCCGGCTGGGGCGCGGGCATGGGAGCCGACCGGGCTGGGGCGGAGGCGGCGGTGACGACCGCGGCCCCGACCCCTCCGGCGAGGGAAACGCGCAGGGCGTTACGACGGGTGATGGCCATGTGGGGTCTCATCCTTGACGTCGACAAATATGGACTTTTGCCGCCAAACGAGGGCCAAATTACTCTTGCCCCATGAACCAGATCAAGGGTTTTTAACGCGCCCCTAACGCCCTTCGCGGGGCGCGCACCCTGAACGGGCGCGAAGAAATCCCTTTCCGCGCCGCTGAACTCGCACAACGCCGAACGCGGACGTTTTCCCCGATTCGCCCGGCCCTCTCCGGCCGTTACGGAAAGCGCCCTCCCGGGCGCTCCGAGCGACCGGGAGGCGGACTCGGTCCGGGGACGCCCCGGACCCGGGATAGGATGTGCCACCAACCGACCGTTCGTTAGGAAATCCTCGTGGGGTCCGGAGACGGAGGACGCGCCCGCGGCCGCCCCCGCCCACGGGGCCGCTCCCACCAGGTAGATTCGACAACCGTGTCCAGATCTTCCCCTGTCGAACCAGCGCCCTCCCGCCGCGCGGCGGCGGGACGGCGACGCTCCGGCCGCCCCGGCCACGACGCCGACTCCGTCCTGCGCGTGGCCGCGCGCGTGTTCAACGAACGCGGGTACGACGGCACGAGCATGGAGGACCTGGCGCGCGCCCTGGGCGTGACCAAGTCGGCCATCTACCACCACGTCACCGGCAAGACCGAGCTGCTGCGCCGCTCCCTGGATCTGGCCATGGACGCCCTGTTCGCGGTCACCCGCGAGGAGGCCTCGACCACCGGCCCGGCCATCGACCGCCTGGAGCACGTGCTGCGCGGCAGCGTCCGGGTGCTGGTGGACGAACTGCCCCACGTGACCCTGCTGCTGCGGGTGCGCGGCAACACCGAGGTGGAGAAGCGCGCCCTGGAGCGGCGCCGGGCGTTCGACCACCTGATCGCCGACCTGGTGCGCGAGGGCGCGGCCGACGGCGACATCCGCCCGGACGTGGACCCCGCGGTCGCGGCGCGCCTGCTGTTCGGCATGGTCAACTCGATCTCGGAGTGGTACAAACCGGACCGAGGGCTGGACTCCGACGAGATCGCCGACACCCTGGCGGGGATCGCCTTCGCGGGCCTGCGCGCCTGAGGACCGGAGAGCCCGGACGGAGCCGCCGACGACGTGTGGATCAGGCGGCGCTGAGCAGCGCCGGGACACGCGACCGCGCGCCCCGGGTCAGAACCCGAACGCGCGCCCCGCGTTGTCCGCGATGATCCCGGCGAGTTCGTCCTCGTCCACGCCCTTGACCCCAGCCAGCGTCCGCAGCGTGTGCGGGATCAGGTAGGGGGCGTTGGGGCGACCCCGGTAGGGCTTGGGGGTGAGGAAGGGCGCGTCGGTCTCCACCAGCATCAGCTCCGGCGGCGCCGCGGCGGCGGCCTCGCGCAGGGACTCGGCGCTGGCGAAGGTGACGTTGCCCGCGAAGCTCATGAAGTACCCGTGCTCGGCGCACACCTTGGCCATGGCCGCGTCGCCGGAGAAGCAGTGGAAGACGACCCTGTCAGGCGCGCCCTCCTCCTCCAGGATGCGCAGCACGTCCTCGTGGGCGTCGCGGTCGTGGATCATGACGGCCTTGCCGCGGCGCTTGGCGATGTCGATGTGGCGGCGGAAGGACTCCTCCTGGGCCCGCGCGCCCTCGGGGCCGGTGCGGAAGGTGTCCATGCCGGTCTCACCGACCGCCACCACGCGGGGCAGCGCGGCCAACTCGTCGATGGCGGCCAGTTGCGCCTCCAGCTCCGCCGTCCCGCCGGGCTCGCGGAGCTTGCCCGCCCAGTCGGTGTCGTCCACCTCCACGCCCGGGGCCCCGTCACCGTGCACGATGCGCGGCGCCTCGTTGGGGTGCAGGGCCACCGCCGCCCACACCTTGCCCGGGTGCGCGG
Organism: Nocardiopsis sp. RV163; assembly: GCF_001029525.1. Classification (NCBI taxonomy): domain Bacteria; kingdom Bacillati; phylum Actinomycetota; class Actinomycetes; order Streptosporangiales; family Nocardiopsidaceae; genus Nocardiopsis; species Nocardiopsis sp. RV163. The sequence goes on from NZ_LEKI01000034.1 coordinate 34,953, forward strand.
CTGCCACCTCGGCCGCCCACCGCGAGGAGGCCAGGTCCACGCCCACCTGGACGAGCGGGGTCACCCCGACGCCCTCGGCGGCGGCGATGATCTCCTCGACCTCCGGGGTCTGCATGTCCATGTGGGTGTGGCTGTCGGCCACCGGTACGCGCAGGGGCTCGGGTACCGGAGGGGGCGTCTGGTCGTTGCGCTCCCTGACCGCTCTGCCGCTGCGCTTTCCCATGCTCACGTTCCTCCACGAAGAAGCGCCGGCGGGCGGTGCCCGCCGGCGCGGTCGTCCTTCCCTCCGCCGCGGCCGGAGCCTACCCGGCGGCGCCCTCCAGGCGGGCCAACTCCTCGTCCACGACCGACTGGTCGAGCTTGGCGAACAGCGGCTCCGGGCGCCCGAGGGGGGTGCCCACCGCGATCGGCCGTGACTCCCAGCGCGCCTCGTTGTCGGCGTAGTCCCCGGTGATGACCGGGTACTCCACCTCCTCCTCCGAGCCGCCGATCGTGTCGCGCCCCGCGTCGATGCGGGGCATGCCCGTCCAGGTGCCGGTGCCGCCGAGCATCGCGTACACCTTGTTGGCCGACTCGGGCAGGTACGGGGTGAGCAGCGTGTTGGCGTCCTGGACCAGTTGGAGGGCCACGTGCAGCACGGTGGCCATCCGCTCGGGGTCGGTCTTCTTCAGCGCCCACGGAGCCTGGTCGGAGATGTACTTGTTGGCCTCGGCCACGGTGCGCATGGCCTCCTGCAGGCCCGCCTTGAACTGGGACCGCTCCAGCCGCCCGCCCACCCGGGCGAACGCGGCCCGCGAGTCCTCCAGCACCCGGCGGTCCTCGTCGGTCAGCTCACCGGCCGCCGGGATCTCGCCCAGGTTCTTGGCCGCCATCGAGATGGAGCGGTTGACCAGGTTGCCCCAGGCCGCCACCAGCTCGTCGTTGTTGCGGCGCACGAACTCGGCCCAGGTGAAGTCGGTGTCCTGCGTCTCGGGACCGGCGGCCATGATGTAGTAGCGCAGCGCGTCGGCGGAGTAGCGCTCCAGGAAGTCGCGCACGTAGATCACCACGCGCCGCGAGGAGGAGAACTTGCGCCCCTCCATGGTGAGGAACTCGCTGGAGACCACCTCCGTGGGCACGTTCAGCTCGCCCAGCGGGCCGGGCTCGCCGCCCCGGTCGCCCTCGCCGTTGTGGCCCAGCAGGATCGCGGGCCAGACCACCGAGTGGAAGACGATGTTGTCCTTGCCCATGAAGTAGTAGGACCGGACCTCTTCGCCCTGCCACCAGCGGCGCCAGGCCTCGGGCTCACCGACGCGCCGGGCCCACTCCACCGACGCCGACAGGTAGCCGATGACCGCGTCGAACCACACGTACAGGCGCTTGTTGGCGTTGTCGCTCCAGCCCTCCAGCGGGACGGGCACGCCCCAGTTGAGGTCGCGCGTGACCGCGCGCGGCTGGAGGTCCTCCACCAGGTTCAGGGAGAACTTGAGGACGTTGGGCCGCCACTGCCCCTCCTTGCCCTTGAGCCAGGTGGTCAGGGCGTCGGCGAAGGCGGGCAGGTCGAGCATGAAGTGCTCGGTGTCCACGAACTCCGGCTTCTCGCCGTTGATCCGCGAACGGGGCGAGATGAGGTCGATCGGGTCGAGCTGGTTGCCGCAGTTGTCGCACTGGTCGCCGCGCGCGCCGTCGTAACCGCAGATGGGGCAGATGCCCTCGATGTAGCGGTCGGGCAGCGTACGGCCGGTGGACGGCGACACCGCGCCCTTGGTGGTGTGGGCGAACACGTACCCGTTCTCGTGCAGCGCGGTGAACAGCTGCTGCGCGACGGCGTAGTGGTTGCCGGTGGTGGTGCGGGTGAACAGGTCGTAGGACAGGCCCAGCCCCACCAGGTCCTCGGCGATGATCCGGTTGTAGCGGTCGGCCAGCTCGCGGGGGGTCACGCCCTCCTGGTCGGCCAGGACCTGCACCGGGGTGCCGTGCTCGTCGGTCCCGCTGACCATCAGCACGTGGTTGCCCGACATTCGCTGGAAGCGGGAGAAGACGTCGGAGGGGACTCCGAAGCCGGACACGTGACCGATGTGGCGCGGTCCGTTGGCATAGGGCCAGGCGACCGCGGTCAGGATGTGACGATTCGACGACATGACCCAAGCCTAAAGGCGGCGGCGGCCTGCCGTGCACCCCTTCTCCCCCGCTCGCGGGCCCGGCCCGGCGCGCGCCGGGCCGGGCCCGGTCTCCCCCGCGCGGTCCGCAGCACGTCCGGCCCGCGATCCGGGGCACGGTCGGCCCGGCGGTGCGACAGGGGCCGAAAGGACATTCCCCGGGGCTTGCCGCTACCCGTATGCTCTGCTGGACGAGCCGTGCACCACCGGGACGCACGGTCGGGCAGCACTTCCCTCCCGGTCCTTCCCCGAGGCGGTGGTCACCATGGTTACCGGTGCCCTACCCCGTCCTGCCCGGCACACGACCGCGCTGCTGACCAGCGTGGTCCTGCTCGTCATCCTGTCCTTCCCCGTCGCCTCCGGGGGCGGGCAGCCGGCCGGACCGCCCCTGCCGCCGCACGGCCTGCTCAGCGCCCCCGAGGGCGCTGCGGCCGAGGCGGCGGACCGGGAGCGGGTGACCCCGCGCGAACGCACGGACCTGGCCGAGAACCCGATGGTCACCGTCGGGCCGCCCGCCTCCACGTGCGACCACCGGTCGGTGCTGCGCGACCTGCCCGACACCGTGCCCAGCAGCGCACTGCGTCTGGCGGTGTGGGACCAGCCCTGGTGGCCGCTCTCTCCCCCCGCGCCCGTTCCCGTCCCGGACCTGGACGCTCCCGGGGAGCTGCCGCCGACACGGGCTCCCCCTCCCACCGCGAACACCGCCATCTGACCATCCCCGCGCGTACCCCCCTGTCTCCGGCGTGCGTCGGGATCACCCGTATTCGCAGTGAAGAGGTACCAGGTCCTTGTCCAGTCAAACGGGAGCGGGCGCGCGTTGGACACGCGCCCTCATCTCCCTTCTCGTCATCCTCGTCGCGTTCGGCGCGGCGTGGTTCATCCCGCCGCGACTGGGGCTCGACCTCAGCGGCGGCACGCAGATCGTCCTGGAGACCCAGGACGGCCCCGAGGGCACACCCGCCAACTCCGAGAACACCGACCAGGTCGTCGAGGTGCTGCGCCAGCGCATCGACCGCCTGGGCGTGTCCGAGGCGACCATGTCGCGCTCGGGCGAGAACCGGATCATCGTCGAACTGCCCGGTGTGCAGGACCCGGCGGAGGCCGCGCAGATCATCGGCCAGACCGCCCAGCTGTCCTTCCACCCGGTGCTGGGCGTGGGCCAGGCCGGCGGCCAGGGCGTGCAGGCGCCCGCCCCGGGCGACTCCGCCAACGCCCCGCAGGCCACCGCGGACGAGGCGCGCGCCCCGTCCGACGCCGCGGCCGAGGGCGGTGACGAGGCCGCCGAGGGCGGCGGGGAGATGACCCAGGAGCAGCTCGAAGAGCTCATGGCGCAGCAGGGCGGCATGGGGGGCCAGCAGCCCCCCGCCGGTCCCAGCGCGGAGAACCCCGAGGACGTCGTGATGACGCTCCCCGACGCGGACGGCACCCAGCTCCAGCTCGGCGAGACCGCCATCAAGGGCGACCAGGTGGCCAGCGCAGAGGCCGCGCTGGACAGCGTCAACCGCGCGCAGTGGACGGTCAACGTCAACTTCCGCGGCGAGGGCGCCGACCAGTGGACCGCGCTGACCGCCGACGCCGCCTGCTACGACCAGGGCGACCCGCGCCGCCGCGTGGCCATCGTGCTGGACGGGCAGATCATCTCCGCCCCGGAGGTGAACCCGGAGTTCGCCTGCGACGTGGGCATGCCCGGCAACACCACCACCATCACCAGCCCCGACTTCACCAGTGAGACCGCCAACGACCTGGCCGTGCTGATCGAGGGCGGATCGCTGCCGCTCCCGGTCACCGAGGTCCAGCGCCAGACGGTGGGCCCGACCCTGGGCGCCGAGGCCATCCAGGCCAGCGCCGTCGCCGCGCTCCTGGGCCTGGCCTTCACCACGCTCTACATCACGCTGGTCTACCGGCTGGTCGGCTTCCTGGCCGCCCTGGCCCTGGGCTTCTACACGCTCATCGCCTACGGCGCCCTGGTCGCCATCAACGCCACACTGACACTGCCGGGCCTGGCGGGCTTCGTGCTGGCGATCGGCATGGCCATCGACGCCAACGTGCTGATCTTCGAACGCACGCGCGAGGAGCACCAGCGCCAGGCGAAGGTGTACGAGGCCAACAAGTCCGCCGGGCTGCGGGACGCCACCGAGGACGAGGCCGCCAGGGCCGAGTCCGGGGCGCTCACCCGCAAGCGGCGCCGGGCGGTGCCGCCGAGCCTGGAGAAGGCGTTCGTCGTGGGCTCCCGCAAGGCGTGGAGCGCGGTCATCGACACGAACATCACCACGCTCATCGCCGCCGCCCTGCTGTTCTTCTTCGCCTCGGGCACCGTGCAGGGCTTCGGCGTGACCCTGAGCATCGGTACCCTCGTCTCGATGTTCTCCGCGCTGGTCATCGCGCGCGTGTTCGTCGAGTGGGCGGTGCGGCGCGCGGTCGTGCGAAAGCACCCGGCCGTCAGCGGCCTGAACCGCATCGGCGGCGTCCGGGCCTGGCTGGTCGCCAAGAACCCCGACCTCATGGGCCACCGCGCCAAGGGCCTGATCGTGGCGGGCCTGATCGTGGCGGCCGCGGTCGCCGCTCCGCTGATCCGCGACACCAACCTCGGTGTGGAGTTCACCGGCGGCCGCGTGCTGGAGTACGAGGTCAGCAGCGGGGAGGGCGTCTCGGTCGACGAGGCCCGCTCCGTGATCTCCGCGCTGGACTTCCCCGGCTCGGACACGGCCGTGGTCCAGGAGTCCGGTGACGGCGACATCTCGGTGCGCACCGGCAGCATCTCCGACGACGACGCGGCCCGGATCGCGGACGCCCTGAGTGAGCAGACCGGCGGCGTGGAGCTGGTCAGCGACGAGCTGATCGGCCCGAGCATGGGCGACGAGCTGCGCAACCGGGCGCTGATCGCCCTGGGCGCGGCCCTCGCGCTCCAGATGGTCTACCTGGCCTGGCGCTTCCGCTGGTCGTTCGGCGTGTCCACCATGCTGTCGCTGGCCTTCAACCTGCTCCTGGTGATCGGGCTGTTCATCTGGCTGGGCAAGCCGATCGACGGCGTGTTCCTCGCCGCGCTCCTGAGCGTCATCGGCTTCTCCGTCAACGACACGGTGGTGGTGTTCGACCGGGTGCGCGACGAGTGGGCCCGCGACGAGAAGTCGAAGTTCTCCGAGATCGCCAACCGCGCGGTGCTCAACACCCTGCCGCGTACCGTCAACACCTCCATCGGCGCGCTGATCATCCTGGTCTTCCTGACCTTCCTCGGCGGGTCCTCGCTCCAGGACTTCTCGATCGCCATGCTGGTGGGTCTGACGACGGGCGTCCTCTCGACGATCTTCGTGGCCGTCCCGCTGGCCGTCTGGCTCCAGAGGTGGGACAAGACCGACCCGCCCCACGTGGTCAAGGAGCGCAAGGCCAAGCAGAAGGTGGCCGCCAAGGCCGCACGCGAGGCCGACGACGGAGCCGTCGTCTAGGGAAGGAACACGGCCCGCCGCGCTGAACACGGCCCGCCGCGCCGCCCCCGGGTGGCGCGGCGGGCCGTGTTCAG
>NZ_LEKI01000346.1:0-1056 GCF_001029525.1 Nocardiopsis sp. RV163
CTCTCTGCCCAAGCCCCGGGAGATCTACGAGTTCCTGGACTCGTACGTGATCGGTCAGGAGCAGGCCAAGAAGGCGTTGTCGGTGGCGGTGTACAACCACTACAAGCGGGTGCGCTCGGAGGGGGACCGTTCGGGCGAGGAGGATGTGGAGATCGCCAAGTCCAACATCTTGCTGCTGGGGCCGACGGGGTCGGGGAAGACGTTGTTGGCGCAGACGTTGGCGCGGATTCTGAACGTGCCGTTCGCGATCGCGGACGCGACGGCGCTGACGGAGGCGGGGTATGTGGGCGAGGATGTGGAGAACATCCTGCTCAAGTTGATCCAGGCGGCTGACTACGACGTGAAGAAGGCCGAGACGGGGATCATCTACATCGACGAGGTCGACAAGGTCGCGCGTAAGAGTGAGAATCCCTCGATCACTCGGGATGTGTCGGGTGAGGGGGTGCAGCAGGCGTTGTTGAAGATCTTGGAGGGGACGACGGCGAGTGTGCCTCCGCAGGGTGGGCGCAAGCATCCGCATCAGGAGTTCATTCAGATCGACACGACGAATGTGTTGTTCATCTGTGGTGGTGCGTTCGCGGGGTTGGAGAAGTTGATCGAGTCGCGGACGGGTCAGCAGGGGATGGGGTTCAACGCGGTGTTGCGTCCCAAGGGTGAGCTGGGTGGTTCGGCGTTGTTCGGTGAGGTGATGCCGGAGGATCTGTTGAAGTTCGGGATGATTCCGGAGTTCGTGGGTCGGTTGCCGGTGATCACGAGTGTGCATGATCTGGATCGTGAGGCGTTGATCCGGATTTTGACGGAGCCGCGGAACGCGTTGGTGAAGCAGTATCAGCGGTTGTTCGAGTTGGATGGTGTGGAGTTGGAGTTCACGCCGGATGCTTTGAACGCGATTGCTGAGCAGGGGATTATTCGGGGTACGGGTGCGCGTGGGTTGCGGGCGATTATCGAGGAGGTGTTGTTGTCGGTGATGTATGAGGTGCCCAGTCGTGAGGATGTGGGTCAGGTGATCATTACGCGGGAGACCGTGATCGACAACGTCAACCCCACCATCGTCCC
>NZ_LEKI01000347.1:0-1026 GCF_001029525.1 Nocardiopsis sp. RV163
GGGGGGAGGGGCAGGAGCAGGAGTCGGCCAACGTCATCGCCCCCGGCGCGCCCGGGGAGTCGTCCTCCCCCGCCACGGCCGACCAGATCGCCGCCCTGGCCGAGGAGCAGGGCCACAACGAGGCCGACGTCACCTACCTGGTGATGATGATCGAGCACCACTCGCAGGCCCTGGAGATGACCGACCTGGTGCCCGAGCGCCACGAGCGCGAGGACGTCGAACTCATCGCGGACCGCATCGCCGACGCCCAGGGCCCGGAGATCACCGCCATGGAGAGCTGGCTGGAGGAGAACGTCTTCGGACCGGCCAGGGACAACCCGGCGCACCAGAACTTCTGCGGACTGGAGGGGGACGGCACCCACCACGACGAGAGCGGCGAAGTGCCCACCTGCGAGCTGGATGTGGACCACGGCGACATGCCGGGCATGGCCACCGAGGAGGAGTTGGATCAGTTGGCGGCGGCCGAGGGGGACCAGTTCGACCGCCTCTTCGTGGAGCTGATGACCGCCCATCACGAGGGCGCGGTCACCATGGCCGAGGAGGTGCTGGCAGAGGGCAGGGACCAGACGGTGATGCGCATGGCCAACGACGTGATCGCCGAGCAGAAGGCAGACATCGCGCGCATGCAGCAGGCGCTGGAGTAGGCCGGACGCCCCCCCGCGCCCGTCCCCGCGGGGGCGGATCGCGCCCCCGGACACGCGCGAGGGGGCGCCCCGGTCGGGGCGCCCCCTCGCGCGTGCTGGTTCCCGTCCTGCGGGCGGGTCAGCCGCCGGAGAACGGGAGGCGGACCCCAGGAGGGCCCCGCCGGACCCGTCGCGGGTGCGGAGGACGCGGCACGGGGTCCGGAAGGACGCTGCTAGGCGGACTTCTCCTGGCGGGTCCGGCGCAACTGGGCACGCGGGACGATGGTGGGGTTGACGTTGTCGATCACGGTCTCCCGCGTAATGATCACCTGACCCACATCCTCACGACTGGGCACCTCATACATCACCGACAACAACACCTCCTCGATAATCGCCCGCAACC
>NZ_LEKI01000348.1:0-1025 GCF_001029525.1 Nocardiopsis sp. RV163
CCCCTTCCCCCCGCCCCGCTGCCGGACGTGCGAGGGTGACGCCCGGGTCACCGGAACGGTTAGGTTGTGGGCATGCCCGTCTCCGCACCGTCAGGGCCCCGGAGCCGCGCCACCCGCGCCCTGGCACTCGCCTCCGCCCTCCTCCTCACCGCCGCCGCCTGCTCGGCGTCGCCCGGCGCACCTCCCGGCAGCGACCCCACCGCCGCCCTCCCCCTGCCCGGACCGCAGGACGGCGACGACCGCGAGGCCCCCGAGGACGGGGAACAGGAGGGCCCGCCCCCGGGCCGGGGCCCCCTCGGCGACAGCGTCGTGGTCATCGACCCCGGCCACAACGGCGGCAACGCCGCCGCCTCCGACGAGATCAACGCGATGGTCCCCGCCGGGCCGAACGAGAAGGCCTGCGACACAGTCGGCACCGAGACCGCGAGCGGCTACGCCGAGCACGAGTTCAACTGGCAACTGTCCGTACTGGTCAAGGAGAGGCTGGAGACCGACGGCGCCACGGTCGTCCTCACGCGCGAGGACAACGGCGGGGTCGGGCCGTGCATCGACGAGCGAGCGGGCATCGGCAACGAGGAGGGGGCCGACGCTGCCGTTTCCCTGCACGCGGACGGGGGCCCCGAGAGCGGTCGCGGGTTCCACGTGATCATGCCCGGCGAGGTCGAGGGCTTCACCGACGACATCACCGAGCCCTCCCGGCTGCTAGGTGAGGACATCCACCGCGCGTACCTGGAGGGCAGCGGCATCCCCACCGCCGACTACCTCGCCGACGAGGGCTTGGACGTGCGCACCGACCTGGGCGGGCTGAACATGTCCGACGTGCCCAAGGTGTTCCTGGAGACGGGCAACATGCGCAACCCCGAGGACGCGGCGCTCATGGAGGACCCCGCCTGGCGGGAGCGGGCCGCCGACGCCATCGCTCAGGGCCTGGCCCTCTATCTCATGCGGGGCTGAGGCAGCGCGGACGGCGCGACCGCCCGCGACCCTCCTGGCCGCCGGTCCCCGACCGCCCCGCGCCCGCTGCC
>NZ_LEKI01000035.1:0-40464 GCF_001029525.1 Nocardiopsis sp. RV163
GGCCGAGGCCCCGCCCGCCGCCCGCCCGGGCAGGGGCCGGGCGGGCGCGGCGGCGAGCGCGGCACTTGCCAGGGTGCACAGCAGCGCCCCCGCCGCCACGCGGGGCCGCGTCCCGTGCACCTCGCCCCGGCTCAGGGCGGTCACCCCGAGCGTGTGGACGGCCAGCGCCAGAGCGGGCCTGGCCGCGTCGGCGGGGCGCGCGCCCGCACCCAGCAGCACGTCCAGCCCCCGGGCCGCCGCCATGCCCAGCGGGGCCAGCGGGGTCCTCTTGAGGACGAGGTCGTAGCCCCACACGGTGGCGGCCAGGGCCGTGCCCACCCCCGCCGCCCGGCGTCCGCCCGCCGCCGCGGCCAGGCCCACGCCCGTCGCGGTCAGCCCCGCGGCGACCGCCAGGGCCTCGCCGGGGCGCACCGCCCCCGAGGGGACGGGGCGTTCGGGCCGCTCGACCGCGTCCACCTCCCGGTCGGCGTAGTCGTTGAGGGCCATGCCCGCCCAGTACAGGCACACCGAGGCTGCGGGCAGCGCCCAGGCCCCGGGCCCGCGCAGGCCCCCCGCCGCCGCGGCTCCGGCCAGCGTGTCGCCGGGAACGCTCAGCGCCGCGGGCAGGCGCACCAGCCTCGCCAGGTCTCGCGCTCTCACTCGGCCTCCTCCTCCGGTGCCGCGCACCAGGACGTCAGGGCCCGCCACTGTTCGGCCAGGCCGTGTTCGCGGGTGCCCACGGGGTCCTTGAAGAAGAACGCCAGCTCCGGCACGGGGCCCACCCGGCCCCGCCGGTGGGCGTGGGCGGTCAGCCGCGCCAGGTCCAGCACCAGGGGCGCGGCCAGCGCGGAGTCGTAGCCCGACCAGGTGAACTGCAGGGTCATCCGCGCCCCCAGGAACCCCTCGAACGAGACGTGGTCCCAGGCGACCTTGGCGTCGCCCAGGTCCGGGACGTAGTCGATGTGCAGGGGCCCGTCCGGGCCGTGGCCCAGCATGTGCTCCAGACCCCGCGACTTGGACGCGAGCTTGCTCTCGGCGTTGGCCGGGTCGGCCAGGGTGGCGCCGTCGCCGCCGCCGAGCAGGTTGAGCGAGGACCACGAGCGCACGTGCAGCGCCCGGGCGGCGAACATCGGCGCGAGCGCGCTCTTGACCAGGGTCTCCCCGGTCTTGCCGTCGCACCCGGCCCACGGCACGCCCGAGCGCTCGGCGAGCCGCGCCAGGGCGGGCAGCCGGGGACCGGTGTTGGGCGTGAACTCCACGAACGCGCAGCCCGCCCGCAGGGCCGCGTAGGCGTACGCGGAGCTGGCCGGGATCCGCGCGGTCCCGGCGTCCAGGGCCGTCTCCAGGGCGTCGGCGCCGGTGTGCTCGGCGTACGGTTCGGGCCGGGGCTCGGTGCTGGACAGGTCCACCACCACGACGCGTTCGAGCGACTCCCGTCCGGCGAACTCGCGCAGGTCCGCCTCCAGGCGGTCCACGTCGCGGCGCCCCACCCCGGCGGTGGCGGCGTGCAGGCCCCGGCGCAGACGGTGCTCGGTCCGGTCCAGTTCGTCGGTGAAGGCCGACGGCAGGTGCGCGGGCAGCACCCCCGCCCGGGCCAGCCGCTCGGCGTTCTCGCGCAGGCGGATCCCGGAGACGTCGTGGCCGCCGAAGACCAGGTCGCCGATCCCGGGCAGGCGAGCCGGGGCGAACTCGGGGCGCTCGGTCACGCACCCCGTCCGCCCCGACGCTCCGGACCGCACCGCCAGGGCTCCCAGGACGGCGGTGGTCGCCACCGACCCCCGCGCCCCGATCAGCCATACTCCGACTCGCGTCAACGCATGCTCCCCTCTGCGTGCCTCCGGGTGTTCCGGAACCGGTTGGTCACTGGTCACCGCTGTCGCCGCCGCCCTCGCCGGGCTCGGCCCCGTCGGGTCCCAGGGCGCCGCTGCCGGGCGCCGCGGGCAGGTACAGGTGGACGTGGCCGTGGCCGGACTCGACGCTGACCATGTCCAGTTGGGTGGCCGCCACCGACCAGCCGTGCACCGCCTGGGTGCGCAGGTCGCCGGCCAGCTCCAGCAGTTCCGCCCGCTGTCCGTCCCGGGCGCGCTCGGCGTTGGAGTAGGCGACCACCGCCGACCCCAGCAGGTCCACGGCGTTGGACAGCCCCGCGTGCGCGACGTTGTGGCCGCTGCTGCCGGAGGGGGCGTCCTCGAAGTGGACCGCCGCCCCCTGGACGGCCTCCAACCAGGAGTCGACCTCCCCTGCGTCGGGTGCCTCCCCGGCGGGAGTGGAGCCGTCGGGCGGCACGGCCGCGTCCAGGCTCTCCACCACGGGCATAAGCCGCCCGTGCGCGGCGGTGGCGCGCTCGACGAGCTGGTCGACCTGCGCGCGGTCGCGCTGCTGCGCGGAGGCCTGGAGTTCGGCGACGCGCGCCGGGTCGGGGGCGGTGTGGTCGTCACCGGTGAAGGTGAGGACGAGGACGCCGACGAGGGCGGCGACCACCAGGAGGGATCCGGCGGTCAGCCACCAGGTGAGCCTGGGCGGGGGAGCCTGCGTCCCGCGGGACGGGTCGGGGGAGGAGGGGGTCTTCTTGGCGGACACCGTGACACCTTCTTCTCGTCGTACCTGGGGGCCGGACGCCGCGACGTCGCGCTCCTTCTCCCTTCCGGCGGGGCGCCACCGCGGGGGGCGGGGCCGGCCGGAACCGGCCCCGCCGTGGTCACGGGACCCCCGGCGGACGCCGCCCCCACCAGGGGGAGGGCGCGCGCCGGAGGCGTCCCGTCACTCGTCGTCGATGAGCGGACGCAGCCTGTCGGCCAGCTCCAGCAGCTCCTCCCCGGCGGCCTCGTCGGCCACCGCCTCGGCCACCCCGACGAACCGGTCCAGGGCCAGCGTGGCCTGCCCGGTCCGGCCGACGTTGAGGTGGTGTTCGGCCAGCTCCAGTTGCGGGGTCAGACGGCGCGCCTCGGACACGGTCAGCGCGCCGTCGGCCTCCAGGGCGTCGACGCGCTCCCGGACCTCGGCGAACGTGACCGGTTCGACCGCGTCCAGCTCCTGGACCCGGACGTCGCGGAAGAGCACACGGTCGGCGTCGCCGTGGTTCTGCAACCCGATGTGGCCCGAGGACAGGTCACGCGCGGGGTCGGTGCTCTCGAACTCGTTCACCAGCTCCCCGTTGATCCACACGCGGATCACCGGGTCGGCCACCTCGATCTCCATCTCGTTCCACTCGCCGACCCGCGCGGGGTGGGAGTCGGCCGCCTGGAAGCCGTAGACGGCGCCGGTCCGGTGGATCGGGTCGCCGTCGGGCGCCCCGTAGCCGTCGATCTGGATCTCGTAGCCCTCGTCGACGGCGACCCAGGGGTCGTCCCCGGGGTCGGGGAAGCCGACGAAGACGCCGGAGTTGTCCGTCTCCTCGGAGGCGAGGAAGTCCAGCTTCAGCCGGTAGGACTCCAGCTCCGTCCCGTGCCAGAGCAGCCCCATGCCGCCCCGGGTCTCCAGGGCGCAGCCCCCGCCGTCGTCGACGACGCCGAACCCGCCCGGGCCCGCCATGGTCCATCCGTCGAGCGTCCGGCCGTCCCACAGGGGTGTGTAGCCGTCCTCGGCCCCGGCCGAGGCGCACTCGGGCGGCTCGGTGCCGCCCGCCTCGACCGTGACGGTGGCGGTTTCGGAGGCACCGGTGTCGCCGTCGCCGTCCGTGGCCACGGCGCTGACCTCGTACTCGCCCGCCGGTGCCCCCTGCCACGCGGCCGTGTAGGGGCCCTCGGTCACCGTGGCGACGACCTCCTCGCCCACGAGGAACTCCACCTTCTCCACACCGGCCTCGGCGTGGTCGGTGACCTCGGCGGAGAGGGGGACGTCCTCGCCCTCCTCGAAGACCGCGCCGTCCTGCGGGCTGGTCAGCTCGGTCTGGGGGCCGTGCTCGCCGTGGCCGTCCAGGACCGCCTCGAAGTAGTTGACGTTGAACAGGCCGTCCTCGACCGCGGGGCCCTCACCGTCGTAGACCAGGTACAGCGTGAAGGTCTCCCCGGGGTCGGTGACGTCCATGGTCACGTCGGTCCACTCCTGCCAGCCGCCGGTGGAGGGCACGTCTACGCTGCCGAGCAGTTCGCCGTCGGGGGCGTTCACGCGGGCCTCGATGGTTCCGCCCGCCCCGGCGGAGGCGACCCGGAACTCCATCTGCTCGACGCCCACCAGGTTGGTCGTGTCGTAGGCCGTCCAGTCGCCGTGGCCGATGTGGCTGACGTTGACCAGGCCGCCCTCGGCGTCCGCGGTGGGTTCGGTCCGGACCCCCTCGCTGTCGGTGAAGTACTGGGCCTGCGTCCGAGCGGGCTTGAGGGTGACCCCGTCGCTTCCGGTGAGGCCGGGCGCCCCCTCCCCGCCGGAGTCGGTGTACTCGGCCTCCAGCACCCAGAAGATGTTCATGTCGTGCCCGTGGCCGCCGTCGACCTCGGTGACGCTGACGTCCTCGCAGCTGTCGTACTGGGTCCACGGGTGGGCGTGCCGGTCGTGGCCGAGCGAGGCCGTGACCGCGACGTCGCCGCAGTCGACGCCCTCGCCCACGGAGCCGTCCTCGGCGTCCGCCACGTCCACGCTGAAGGGGATCCGGTCACCCCAGTGGAAGAACTGGCCGTCCCGGGGGGTCTGGAAGGAGACCTCGGGCGCGGTGTTGCCCGCGGTGACCGTCGTGGTGGCCGTGCCCGTGCGCCCCTCGGAGTCGGTGACGGTCAGCACGACCGTGTACTGGCCCGCCTCCTCGAAGGTGTGGGCGGGCGAGACCTCGGTCGAGGTCCGGCCGTCGCCGAACGACCACGCGTACTCCAGGGGCAGGCCGCCGGGGTGGCTGGAGCCCTCGGCGGAGAACTCCACCTCCAGCGGGGCCGGCCCCGAGGTCGTGGAGGCGCTGATGTCGGCGACCGGGGTGGTCCCGCCGCCGGTGTAGTCGATGCGCGACAGCGCCGAGTCGTCGGCCCCGCCGAAGTAGCCGGACCCGTACTCCAGCACGTACAGGGAGCCGTCCGGGCCGAACTCCATGTCCATGGGGTTGGCCAGGCTGATGTTCGGGACGGTCTCGGTGATGTCCAGTACCCGGCCGTCGTCGCCCAGGTGCACCTGCTTGATCCAGTCGCGGTCCCACTCGTAGAACAGCGGGACGCCGTCGTAGTACTCGGGCCACTTGGTGTCCGACTCCAGCTCGGGGTCGAACCGGTAGGCCGGGCCGCCCATCGGGGCGCCGCCGCCCGTGCCCAGCTGCGGGAACTCCTCCGACTCCTCGTAGCTGTACCAGATCGAGGCGGGGGTGACGGGGGGCAGTTCCGCCAGGCCGGTGTTGCGCGGGGAGTCGTTCACCGGCGCGGCGCAGTCGAACGCCTCTCCGGAGGCCCCGGTCTCGAAGTCGTAGTCGACGAACGCGCTGTTGTCGCCGATGCAGTAGGGCCAGCCGATGTTGGCGGGCTCGGCGATGGCGTGCCAGGAGACCGTGTTCCGCGGTCCCCGTTCGGGGTCGGGCTCGTTGGCGTCGGGCCCGTAGTCGCCCAGGTAGACGGTGCCGTCCTCCTCGTCCACCGTGAACCGGAACGGGTTGCGCAGGCCCATGGCGTAGATCTCGGGCCGGGTCTGCTCGCCGCTGTACTCCTCCGGCGGGAAGAGGTTGCCCTCGGGGATCTCGTAGCCGCCGTCGTCGGTGGGCGTGATCCGCAGGAGCTTGCCGCGCAGGTCGTTGGTGTTGGCCGAGCTGCGCTGGGCGTCGAAGGCGGGGTTGCGCGACTCGCGCTCGTCGATGGGCGTGTAGCCGTCCGACCCGAACGCGCTGGTGTCGTCGCCCGTGGCCAGGTAGAGGTCGCCCTCGGCGTCGAAGTCGATGTGGCCGCCGACGTGGCAGCACATGCCCCGGTCGGTCCCGACCTCCAGCAGGACCCGCTCGCTGTCCAGGTCCAGGGCGGGCGTCTCCCCGTCCGTGAACTGGAAGCGGGAGAGGTTGTTGTGGCCCTCGTAGGGCTCGAAGTCCTCCGGGGAGCCGTCCGCGGGCGCCTCACCCGCCGGGACGCCCTCGATCACGGGCGCGTAGTACAGGTACACCCACCCGTTCTCCTCGAAGTCCGGGTCCAGGGCGACGCCCTGCAGCCCGTCCTCGTCGTGGTTGTACACCGGGACCCGGGCGATCAGCTCGGTGGTGCGGGTGTCGGGGGACCACAGCCGCACGTCGCCGCCGCGGGTGATGTGCATCACGCGGCCGTCGGGCAGGACCGCCAGGCCCATGGGCTCGCCCACGGAGTCCTCGCCCTGCGCGAGGGTGACCTTCTCGAAGTTGTCCCACTGCGTGGCCCCGCAGTCGCCCTCTGCGGTCCCGGCCGCCCACCGCAGCCCGCCGAGCAGGTGCCGGGTGAACTCCGGTTCGGAGTAGGACTCCACGGTGTGGCCGCCGCCGGTGTACCAGGACCGGCCGCCGTCGTAGGCCTGACACCAGGCGATCGGGTGGTCCCACCCCATCTGGCCCCCGGGTTCGACCTGGTCGGCGTAGGAGTCCTCGTCGAGTCCGGCCAGGACGTGCACGTCTCCGCGCGGGGACAGGTCGAAGTCGTACCACTCGTCGCGGCGCTCCCAGCTGGCAGGCAGGTGCTCGGTGGAGGGGTGGACCCTGTCGTTGACCACCACCCGGGCGTCCTGCGTGCCCGGCGGGTGGCTGGCGAAGTAGCCGCCGACGAGGTCGCCGTACCACTCCCAGTCGTAGTGGGTGTCGGAGGCGGAGTGGACGCCGACGAAGCCGCCGCCGCCCTGGACGTAGCGCTCGAAGGCGCCCTGCTCCTCCTCGTCGAGCACGTCGCCGGTGGTGGAAAGCCAGATCACCGCGTCGTAGGCGGCCAGCTCCTCGTCGTTGAACACCGAGGAGTCCTCGGTGTGCGAGGTCTGGAAGCCGTGTTCCTCTCCCAGCGCCTCGATGAGCGCGACGCCGTGGGGGATCGAGTCGTGCCGGAAGCCGGTGGTCTTGGAGAAGATCAGCGTGTTGAACGCGTCCTCGCCGGTCTCGTCGGCGTACGCGACCGGTGCGGTCAGCGTGAGCGCCATGGCGACACCCGACGCCAGCGCGCCGAGTGTCAGCAGGGGTCTCTTCTTCATACGGAACCTCACCTGGGGGGTGGGAGCGAATCGATGAGTCCGTGCGGCGTGCCGGCGCCGACGGCAGGGGCGGCCCGGCGGTCGTGCGGTCCGGTGGGGGCCGAGTGGCTGCGACCGCTTGGCTGAGGGGGTCCTGCTATCAGGTGCGGGAAGCGGGGGTGCCGCCTCATCGGTCTCAGCCCATACCGGCTCCTTCCTCGATGGCCCGGCCGGAGGCGGACGACGCGGTGGCCGGGGATCGGGGCCGCCCGGCCCGTCAGCGCTCCGTCCACGTCTCGGAGGGGGAGGCCCGGCGGGTCGCCGCCGCCGGACTTCACTTGGTGCGGGAGGGGCAGCTCTTCGTAACCGGGAGAGGCCATGCCGACGGTCCGAGGACGCCACACCGCCCAACCCTTGTGATCTGCCTCACCTGCTGCCTCGAACCGTACGTCGGGCTTATGCCGATCGTCAAGCAGAAGTTGTCGGTGCAGGTCGCAATAGGTGGAGTCCGGACATCCAATAGATTCGGGTTCGAAGGCGGCCCCGGCGGGTGCTTCCGGTGGTCCCGGGGATTCCCGTCGCTCTCCGGGGCCGATTCGTGGCTCGGGGCGCACAAGCGGTGACGCGCTCAGGCGTCGACGCACCCCCCCGCCGGTCCCGGCACCCACCGTCGGCCCCGAGGGCGGTCGGCGTCCGGGGGCTGACCAGGCCACGCCGGGAGGCGGCCCGGGGCACGAGTACGCCGCCGCGCCCCACCCGGGGCGCGGCGGCGCTCGGCGTGACCGCGCGGGGCTCCGGGGCCCGGGACCGGGGCGGCCCCGGCGGGCGGCACCGGTCGCGCGGCGGCGCAGGGTTCACTCCGCCAGCCGCTGCTCCCCGCGTTCGGCCCGGGCGCTGTGGTAGCGGCCCAGGGGCAGCATGAGGGGCCTGCCCGACGTGGGGTCGGTGATCACCTCGCTGCGCAGGCCGAACACGGCGTGCACCGTCTCGGGGGTGAGCACCTCCTCGGGCGCGCCCGCCGCGTGCAGCCGACCGGAGGCGAGCGCGATGAGGTGGTCGGCGTAGCGCGCGGCCAGGTTGAGGTCGTGCAGGACCAGCACGATCGTCGTCCCCAGCGAGCGGTTGAGGTCGGTCAGCAGGTCCAGCACCTCGACCTGGTGGCTGACGTCCAGGAACGTGGTCGGCTCGTCCAGCAGCAGCAGGTCCGTGCGCTGGGCCAGGGCCATCGCGATCCACACGCGCTGGCGCTGCCCGCCGGAGAGCTCGTCCACGGGCCTGTCGGCCAGGTCCACCGTCCGCGTCGCCTCCAGCGCCTCGGCCACGGCCTCGTCGTCCTCCCGGCTCCACCGAGAGAGCATCCTCTGGTGGGGGTGGCGGCCCCGCCCGACGAGGTCGCTCACGGTGATGCCCTCCGGGGCGATCGGCGACTGCGGAAGCAGACCGAGCGTGCGCGCCAGCTCCTTGGACGGCAGGCGGTGCACCTCCTTGCCGTCCAGGAGCACGTGCCCGACCCGGGGCGCTAGCAGCCGCGACATCGAGCGCAGCAGGGTGGACTTGCCGCACGCGTTCGCGCCCACGATCGCGGTGATCCTGCCGGGCGGGACGGTCAGGTCCAGCGACTCGATGACGACGCGGTCCTTGTAGCCGAGCGTCAAATCCTCGACGAGCAGCGAATGGGCCGTGGTCAAAGCGAGCCTCCCACGCGGTTGGTGCGGACGATCAGGTAGACGAGGTAGGGGGCGCCGAGCACGCCGGTGACGACCCCGACCGGGTAGCGGGTCCCGAAGGCGTACTGCGCGCACAGGTCGGCGACCAGGATCAGCAGCGCCCCGACCAGCGCCGAGGGCACCAGCAGCGAGCCGTTCGGCCCCACCAGGCGTGCCGCGATCGGCCCCGACAGGAAGGACACGAAGGCCACCGGCCCCGCCGCCGCGGTCGCGAAGGCGATGAGCCCCACGGCCCCGACGATCGCGACGAGCCGGGTCAGGTCCACGCGCACGCCCAGGGCCGAGGCGGTGTCGTCGCCGAGCTGGAGCGCGGACAGGTTGCCCGACTGGGACAGGAGCACGGGGGAGAGGACGACCAGCGCGACCACCACCGGGACGGTCTGGTCCCAGCTCGCGCCGTTGAGGCTGCCGGTCAGCCACCGCATCGCCTCCTGCAGGTCCCACTGGGCTGCCTGGTCGAGGATGTAGTCGGTGACGCTGCTCAGCATGGCGGCGATGCCGATGCCGACCAGGATCAAGCGCGTTCCGGCGACCCCGTCCTTGAAGGACAGCGCGTACACGGCCAGCGCCACGAGCAGGCCCGCCGCGATCGCGAAGGCCGACACCCCGGCCTCGCCGAGCGAGAGCACCACGATCGCGAACACGGCCGCCGCGCTGGCCCCCGCGCTGATACCGATGATGTCCGGGCTGGCCAGGGGGTTGCGCAGCATGGTCTGGAACGTCACGCCCGCGAGCCCGAAGCACAGCCCCGCCGCCACCGCGAGCACGGCCCGCGGCAGCCGGAGCCGCCCCACGGTGAACGAGGCGCCCGGCACGTCCTGGCCCAGGACCACCCGCACGACGTCGCCGGGCGGGTAGAAGGTCTGCCCGACCATCAGCGACAGGGCGAACACGAGGACGATCGCCGCGGCCAGGGCGGCGATCACGAAGCGCCGCCGGTGGGCGCGGCGCACCCGGCCGCGGGCGACGGTCTCGACTGTGGAGGCGCTCACAACGCACGCACCTTCTGACGGCGGACGATGTAGATGAAGAAGGGGGCGCCGATCAGCGCGGTCACGATCCCCACGTCGATCTCCGCGGGGCGCGCCACGATGCGGCCGACCACGTCCGCCGCGGTCAGCAGGGCGGCGCCGGTGAGCGCCGAGAAGGGGATCAGCCACCGGTGGTCCACGCCCACGAGCAGGCGGCACACGTGCGGGACGACGAGGCCGACGAAGCTGATCGGTCCGGTCACGGCGGTGCTCGCACCGCACAGCACGACCGCGCCGACGAAGGCCGCGCCCCGCGCGAGGGCGACGCGCTCGCCCAGGCCCGCGGCCAGCTCGTCGCCCAGGGCGAGGAGGTTGAGCGCGCGCGCCGACAGCAGGCACACGGCGAACCCGGCCAGGAGGAAGGGCAGCACCTGCGTGACGCTGTCGAAGGTCCCGCCGCCAACGCCGCCGATCTGCCAGGACCGCGCCCCCTCTGCGATGTCGGCGCGCGGGAGCATGACGGCCCTGATGAAGGAGGCCAGCGCCGCGGTGGTCGCCGCCCCGGCCAGGGCGAGTTTGAGCGGTGTGGCCCCGCCCCGGCCCAGGGAGCCGATGGTGTAGACGAACACCGTGGTCAGCCCCGCGCCGACGATCGCCACCCACACGAAGCTGGTCGCCGAGGCCAGGCCGAAGTAGGCGATGCCCGCGACGACGGCGAGCGAGGCGCCCATGGTCACGCCCAGGATGCCCGGGTCGGCCAGCGGGTTGCGGGTCACGCCCTGCATGACCGCCCCGGCCGCGCCCAGGGCGGCTCCGGCTAGCACGGCCAGCAGCGTGCGGGGGATGCGCTTGGCCACCGCGGCCTGGTCGAAGTTCTCGGCCGCGCCGCCGAAGGCCGCCACCACGGCGGTCCAGGGTACGTCGCGCGAGCCGACGACCACCGAGGCGAACATGAGCGCGGTCAAGGCGCCCAGCACCACCAGCAGCCACAGGGCCTTGCCGCGCCTCGGGCGCCGCACGACGGCGGCGCCCGAGACGGCGTTGGAGGTGTCCGTCGCCACTACTGGGCCTCGTCAGCGGCCCCGGCGAGGAGCGACAGGTAGTCGTCCAGGACCCATGAGATCGACAGCGGGGTCGGGTTCGCGGCCGTACCCAGCGGGTCGTCGCCGGGGAGGTTGACGACGGAGCCGTTCTCCACGGCGGGCATCTGCGACAGCAGCGGGTCGCCCTCCAGGGTCCGCACCAGGTCCTCGCCGCCGTAGGTGACGATGATGTCCACGTCGTTGAACGCGTCCGCCTGCTCGGCGCTCCGGCTCAGGGAGAACTGGTCGGTCTCGGCCGAGGCGGTCGCGACGCTCTCCGGGGTCCCCAGGCCCAGGTCCTCGAAGAACATGGCGCGGGTGTCGTGCGTGGTGTAGAAGCTGACCTCGCTCAGGTCCGTGGTGTCCACGTGGGTCAGGAACATCGCGGACCGGCCCTCGAACTGCGGGTACTCCGCGGCCGAGTCCTCGATCTCCTGCTCCAGTCCGGCGATCAGCTCCTCGCCCTCGGCCGCCATGCCCAGGGCCTGGCTGTTGAGCTCGATCATCTCCCGCCACGGCGTTCCCCAGGCGGTCTCGGGGTAGGCGACGACGGGGGCGATCTCGCTGAGCGTGTCGTAGTCCTCCTGGGTCAGCCCGGAGTAGGCGGCCAGGATCACGTCCGGCGCGGTGTCGGCGACGGCCTCGAAGTCGATGCCGTCCGTCTCGTCGAACAGGACCGGGGTCTCCGCGCCCAGCTCGGTGAGCTTCTCCTCGACCCATGGCAGCACGCCGTCGCCGTTGTCGTCGCCGAAGTCGGCGGAGGCCATGCCGACCGGCACGACCCCCAGGGCCAGCGGGACCTCGTGGTTGGCCCAGTTCACCGTCGCGACCCGCTCGGGCTCGGACTCGATGGTCGTCGTGCCGAGCGCGTGCTCGATGGTGACGGGGGTCCAGTCCCCGGAACCGCCGTCCTCCCCGCCGGAGGAGTCGGAGGAGCTGTCGGAGGAGCAGGCGGCGAGCGCGACGGTGAGCAGCGCGGCGCCGGAGAGCGCGGCCAGCCTTGAAACGCGGGGCATGGTTTCCTTCCCATTGCGGCCGTGGGGCCTCTTGCGGCCCCTGGGCCTCAGCCATGGCGGCGCCATGGTCCGGCTCCCGCACCGCCCCGGCGCGCACGCGGGGGCGTGCGTCCGGGAGGGGACCGGTCGGGGGCGGGTCGCGTGGGGACAGGAGCCCAGGGGTGCGCGTCGCCGACCCGACCGCGGCGATGCCGAGAGATTAGGTTTGCCTAACCGAATTTAGGGTGTCCTTGGTGGGTTCGCAATCGCGTAGATGTGACATCTTTTGTAGCGATTCGGACAAGCGGGGTGTGGCGGGGGAGCCTGGAGAGCTGGGCGGGGCCTGTGCTGCCGGTGCTGTCGTAGGACCTGAAGCGCTGTCCCCGCGGGCCTCACAGGGCGCGGAAGCGGCCCGGACTCAGACCCGTGACCCGTCGGAAGGCCGCGCCGAACGCGCTCGCCGAGTGGTAGCCGACACACACCGCCACCTCGTCGATCTCGTCCCCCCGCGCGAGCATCGTCACCGCGTGCTGGGCGCGGGCTGTGGCCAGCCACTGGCTGAACCCCAGACCCGTCTCGGCGCGGAACGCCCGGGTGACGGTGCGGGTGCTCACACCCAGCCGCGCCGCCCACACGGCCAGAGTGGTGGTGTCGGCGGGGTCCTCGCGCACGGCGGCGACGATCGGGGCCAGCAGCGGCGACTCGGGGATGTGCAGGATCAGCTCGCGCCGGGCCGGGGCGATGACGTCCAGCACCATCGCCTCGGTCCGCGAGCGCCCGTCCGCGGTGAGCCCCTCGGCGTCGAGCCGGTCGAGCAGGAGCCGCAGGAGCGGGGTGACCTCCACGGCCACGGGTTCTTCGGAGATCGAGGGCACCGCGTGGACGCCGAACTGCGCGGCGCGGTGCCAGGTCCCCGCGGGGGTCCACCCGGAGTGGCGCGTCCCGGCCGGGAGCCACAGGCCGACCGTGGGGGTGATCGTCCAGACCCGCGTGCCGACGATGGCGGAGGAGGCGCCCCGCTGGTTCCAGAGCAGTTCGTGCGTGGGGTGCGAGTGCTCCTCCCAGAACGTGTCCCGGGGGATGACCTCGGCGCTGCCCATGACGACGAAGGGCACCTCGATCTCACCGGCGGCGTAGGAGGGGAGCCTGCGGCTGTCGATCGCCTCGCGCCGCGGGGGCCCGGCGGTACGGAGTCGAGTCGCCGGGCCCGGTCGGGTGTCTCGTTTGACCACGTCGTCCAGGTTAGGCGCCGGTGGGCGCCGACGCGCGCTGTGGCTCTCCACCGCGACGTGTCCGCACGAGTGACAGGTCTGGGACGTGTACGCGGGATCGACCTCCACGATCCGAGTGCGGGTGCGCCGGGCCGCGTTTCGCGCTCGGTCTCCTTCGGGGGCTGGAACACCTGGTCGAGCAGGTCGCCGTCAGAGCTGGCGAAGGCCACCGCCACGCCCCGGCGGTGCCCGCCGCTACCGCCATGAGCCCGGCACGACTCGGCCTGCCCGCCGGTGAGTGCGAGCCGATAGCGGCATCCCGTCAACACAGTGTGCACGCCTCCCCTCGAACCAGCGCACACCGTAGTCGGGCCCTACGGCGTTGTGGTGGGGGCGGCTCGCCCGGGCCTGAAGGGCGGGCCCTTCTCCGAAACCGAAACCGACCGATCCTCTTCCCAGTAGAGGTGTTCCTAGCCTGTAATGCAAATGTCGTTTCTCGGATGTAACGTGGAGAATTGAGATGTCTCCGAGATTGGTGTAGGTCTCGTGGTTTTTTCTTCCCGCGATCACTGCGTTCCGCGAACCTGACGGTAGGCGGAACGGTTCGGCAGCGGCGGATGGAACCCGGCCCTGTCCTCGACCACGGAGTCCACGAGGAGGCTGATTCGGTCGCGCTGCACGTACTTCCAGGTGCCGCACCGGTCCTGGTAGCTCCAGGAGAAGTCGTCCTTGAGGCCGATGGCGACGTTGCCCAGGTAGGAGGGGCCGACGAGGGCGCGTTCGACGTCGGGGCCGTGGGTCCAGGGGAAGCGCCGCCACTCGACGGTGAAGGCCAGGCCCCGCTGGCTCTGGAAGGCTGCGAGGGCAGTGGCGAACATGTCCGGGTTCTGCTGCGTTCGGTTCTGCATACCCTCAGGCTGGCCCGGCGGCTCCGTGTTTCAGAGTAAGTGCGGCCTAGCCCAAAACGAATGGTCGGGCATGCAACCTTGTGGCTAGCCTGGGGGATATGGTGGAACAGAATTTCGGGCAAATCCTCGCGCATGAGCGCAAACAGGTTGGCTATACCCTCCGAAGGCTCGCTTCGCTTGCGAACTGCTCTGCGTCAACGCTGTCACGCTGGGAGAACGGCCATGTCAGCCCAGCTCGGGATGATGTGGAGAAAGTAGACAAGGCGCTAGGTGTGAACGGCCGCCTGGTCAGGGAATGGGAGTTCGCGACGGCCGGAGGACTTCCCCCTTGGATGCGCGACATGAGCCGCCTTGAGGAAGCAGCGGAGACGATAGAGCTGATATCTCCGCATGTGGTACCTGGGTTGCTCCAGTCTCCTCAGTACCTTCGGCTCGTCATGCGCGAAGGGCTCCACCCTGGTTCCCCCAAGGAGATCGATCGCCTCATCGCGCTCCGTTCCGCGCGCTATCAGTACCTGAGTAGTAAGAACGATCCGAACGTGATTGCTGTGTTCCCGACTTCGGCTTTGACGTGCGTCCCGGAGGATGTCCGCAAGGAACAGGTTGCACGCCTTCTGTCCGTCTCCAGTAGTGGGAAGGTGATGGTTCACCTGATCCCTGAAGGTTCCATCCTCGTCGGAGTGACCAGCATGCTCCTGATGTTCCATCTTCGGGGCGGAGGGAAGGCTGCGAGTGCGGATCATGTTCGCGGTAACGTCTTCTACGAGGAAACGACCGGGTATGACCGACTCCATGGCCTGGTCAAGCGCGCGCTGGGCAGCGCTCTTCCCGCTGCGCAGTCACGAGAGGTTCTGGAGAAGCTGCTGTGAACGTCTGGCACAAGAGCTCGTATTCATCAGGTGCTGAGTCTTGCGTGGAGGCCCGTGAGTGCGTGTCAGGCGCTGATGTGAGAGACACCCAGAACCGGGAACTGGGCCACCTCAGCTTCGACCGCCGCGAGTGGACCTCCCTGCTCTCCCTGCTGGCGTCCTCCCGTCGCTAGCGACAGCGTTCCCGGCGCTCTCCCCCCGAGACAGCAAGACCCCCGTTCCGCCTCCTGGAACGGGGGCCTCGCACCTAAAGGCCACTCAGCGCGGCGCGTCAGCCCTTGAGCGGGTCGTGCCCCCAGTTCATCAGCGAGTACCGCCACGGGGTCCCGCTCGGGTCCCCGGACGGCTTCTGCGCCAGGTGCCGGTGCACGTAACCGGTGACCTTGCGCATGTGCTCGTAGTCCCGCTCCTTCAGATCACCCCGCGAAGCGCGCAGGACGTCCACGATCCGCCGCCCCGAGCGGTGGCCCTCGGACTCCCCGTCGCCCTCGCCCACGGACTTCGACTCGTCGGTCTCCAGCCACCGCTCCAGCTCCCTGGGCGTCATGTTGACCGCCTCGCCGAACTCCTGCCGTACCTGCCGCCGCTGCTCGTCGTCCATGTCCGCCCCCGTCCCCTCGTTGTCCGTTCCCCGGCCAGCCCTCGGCGCGGCTGTGCCTCCGCCTGTGTCCGCCCCTGCGCGGTCAGCCCTCGGCACGCCTGTCGAGCACGCGCAGCACGGTCTTGCGGGCCTTGTGCCCGCGTTCGTGCTCGGCGGCGCGGCGGGCCTGCTCCGAGGACATCCCCCGCGCCTTCTCGGCGGCCTCGGCGGCGGGGAGCCGATCCAGTTCGACGGACCTGCGGGCCGACTTCGCGGCCGGAGGGTTCGGCGAACGTCCCCTGCCCCGCCCGTCGTCGCGTCGCTTGGTGCGCTGTGCGTGCCGCCGCTCCTGAGGGCTGAGCTGCTCCCAGGCGTGGCGGGGGAGGTAGCGCTCGGTGCCCCCGGGCTCCTTGGAACCGCTGTCGCGCGCCCGCGCGTCGCCGGAGGCCGTCTGCCACTCCTCCTCGGTCCACCGCCGAAGGTCGCGCTGGTCGCCGCTCAGGTGGTCCGGGTGCCGGTAGCCGCCGCCCTCGCGTTCGTACTCTTGCGTGAGCAGTTGGCTCTTGCGCGCCGACCACTTCCCGGCGGCCCCGCCCTTGTCCGAGGCCTTGATCCGCTCCTTGAGCCGTTCCCGCAACTCGGGGTCGGTGTAGTCCCTGCGGTAGTCCCGTGCGTCCTTGCCCTTGCCCTTCCCGGGGCCCTTCTCCGTGTCCTCGCCCATGTGGGCCGAATACCCTTCCCACCGGGCCAGTACTACCCTGAGCAGGGCTTTTGCACGGGCTTTCCTTCGGTTGGAAAGCAGGGGAACACGGATCAGGGGCGGTACGCCGCCGTCGAGCCCCGCACCACCAGCTCCGGCGTGAACAGCACCCGCTCGTGGACGTGCTCGCCGTGGTTCAGCTCCGACTCCAGCAGGCGCATCGCCGCACGGCCCAGCTCGTACTTGGGCTGGGCCACCGTGGTCAGCCCCGGATGCACCAGGTCGGCGAAGTCCACGTTGTCGTAGCCCACCACCGACATGTCCTCGGGCACCCGCAGGCCCCGCTGGCCCAGGCCCTTCATCACGCCGAGCGCGAGCTGGTCGTTGGCGCAGAACACCGCCCGCGGTCGCTGTCGCGGCCCCCCGCCCAGGATCGCGTCCACCGCCCGCTCGCCCTGTTCGGGGTTGAGCAGCGGCTGCTCGACCACCCGCACGCTGGCGTCCGGGTCCAGTCCGGCCTCGGTGAAGGCGTCGCGTAGCCCCTCGTGCCGCCTGCGCACCTGCTCGATGGCGAACGGCCCGGTCAGGAAGGTCACCGTCTCGTGCCCCAGCCCGATGAGGTGCCTCCCGGCCGCCATCCCGCCCGCGTGGTTGTCCACGCTGACGCTGCACCCCACGTCCTCGGCGACGTCGCCCCGGTCCAGGGCCACCCAGGAGGTCCCCTGGCGGCTCAGCCACAGCAGGTCCGACAGGTCGTCGTCCACCGGCATCACCACGGCCCCGGCCGCGCGCTGCTCGGCCAGCAGGCGCACGTTGCGCTGCTGGCGCTCGCGCTTCTCGGCGGAGTTGAGCAGCACCACGGCGAGCCCGGACCCGGCCGCCTCGTCCTCCACGCCCCGGGCGACCTCGGTGAAGAACGGGTTGGTCACGTCCAGCACGAGCAGCCCCACTGACTCGCTGCGGCCCGAGCGCAGGCTGCTGCCGGAGGAGTTGCGCACGTAGTCGAGTTCGGTGATGGCCGCCTCGACCCGCAGGCGGGTGGCCTCGGCGACCCGCTCGGGGCGGTTGAGCACGTTGGACACGGTTCCGGGAGAGACCCCGGCGCGCCGGGCGACCTCGGTGATACCCACGCCGCGGCGTGCGTTGGGGGACCTGGTGGACAAGGGGCTTCTCCCGTGCGTGTGCGGAGGGCGATGCGATGCATCGTACTCACACCCCGATTGAAACGTGTCAATCCACCGCCCGCGGTCAAGTGTCTCCGGCCTCGCGTCTGCTGGAAAGGGCTTACCAGCAGGAAGGCCGTTATCGCTGTGAGACCTGCGAATTCTCGGACGATCCTCTTGACGGTGTGACGTGCGGCACTTAGCATCCACTTCATATTAAAACGTTTTTGCCAGTCACGGCAAAGAGGTATGGCAAAGAGAAGGAGGGCGCACGTGGACCCAGCAGAGGTCCCCCCACCCCTCGCCCTGGTCGACGTCACCAAGTCCTTCGGAAGCGTCCGGGCCCTGCGGGGGCTGTCCCTGGAACTGCGCTCCGGAGAGATCCACGCACTGGTGGGCGAGAACGGGGCGGGCAAGTCCACCCTGGTCAAGACCATCGCGGGGGTGCACCGGCCGGACGGCGGACAGGTGCTCGTGGACGGCCGCCCCGCGGAGTTCGCCGCGCCCGTGGACGCCCAGCGCGCCGGGGTCGCGGTCATCTACCAGGAACCCACGCTGTTCCCCGACCTGTCGGTGGCCGAGAACATCTTCGTCGGCCGCCAGCCCCGCACCCGCCTGGGCACCATCGACCGCGGCCGCATGCGCCGCGACACCCGGGAGGTCTTCACGCGCCTGGGCGTGGACATGGGCCCCGACCGCCCCGCCCGGGGGCTGTCCATCGCCGACCAGCAGCTCGTGGAGATCGCCAAGGCCCTCACCCGCCGGGCACGGGTCCTGGTCATGGACGAGCCCACCGCCGCCCTGTCCGGCGTGGAGGCCGAACGCCTGTTCACCGTCGCCCGCAACCTGCGCGACTCCGGCGCGGCACTGCTGTTCATCTCCCACCGCTTCGACGAGGTCTTCGCCCTGTGCGACCGCGTCACCGTGGTCCGCGACGGCGCGTTCGTCTCCTGCGACCCCACCGGCGACCTGGACGTGGACACCGTCGTGCGCCGCATGGTCGGCCGCGAGGTCAGCAGCCTCTACCCCAAGGAGGAGGCCGAGCGCGGAGAGGTCCTGCTGGAGGTCGACGGCCTGACCCGCCACGGCGTGTTCGCCGACGTCTCCTTCTCGGTGCGCGCCGGGGAGATCGTCGCCCTGGCCGGACTGGTCGGCGCCGGACGCAGCGAGGTCGTCCGCGCCGTGTTCGGAGTGGACCGCTACGACGCGGGCACCGTGCGGGTGGAGGGCGGTCCGCTGGCGCCGGGGCGGCCCCGGGCCGCCATGGCCGCCGGGCTGGCCCTGGTCCCCGAGGACCGCCGCCAGCAGGGCCTGGTCATGGAGTCCTCCATCGAGCGCAACGCCACCGCCACCCGCCGCCGAGCGCTCAGCCGCCTGGGCCTGCTGCGCCCCCGAGCCGAACGCGACTCCGCCCGCGAGTGGGGCGAGCGCCTGAACCTGAGGTTCGGCCGCCTCACCGACCCCGTCTCCACCCTCTCCGGCGGCAACCAGCAAAAAGTCGTCCTGGCCAAGTGGCTGTCCACCGATCCCCGCGTGCTGTTCGTGGACGAGCCCACACGCGGCATCGACGTGGGCACCAAGGCCGAGGTCCACCGTTTGCTGTCCGCCCTCGCGGGCCGGGGGCTGGCCATCGTCATGGTCTCCAGCGAACTCCCCGAGGTCCTGGGCATGGCCGACCGGGTCCTGGTCATGCACGAGGGCCGGATCACCGCCCACCTGGACCGCGCGCAGGCCGACGAGGAGTCGGTCATGTACGCGGCCACCGGACAGCGACCGGGCGAGGCCGCATGACGAACACGGTCAGCACCGCCCCCACCCCCGCTCCCGCCGCGCGCCGCGGGCTCCAGTTCCGCGAACTCGGCGTGCTCCTGGCCGTGGTGATCCTCGTGGCCGCCACCTGGCTGTACAACCCCGGTTTCCTGTCCAGCCAGGGCGTGCGCGACCTGTTCCTGGGCGCCACCGTCCTGTCCGTCCTCGCCGTCGGCCAGGCCCTGGTCCTGATCACCAGGAACGTCGACCTGTCGGTCGGCTCGGTCATGGGCCTGTCGGCCTTCGGCACCGGCCTGCTGTTCGTGACCTTCCCCGGCCTGCCCGTGCCCGTCGCGATGCTCGCCGGGGTCGGCGTCGGCCTGGTCGCGGGTCTGCTCAACGGCCTGCTGGTCACCACTGTGCGGGTGCCCGCCCTGGTCGTCACCCTGGGCACTTTGTACGCCTACCGCGGCCTCAACCACTGGTGGGCAGGGGGCGAGCAGGTCAACGCCCACGACATGCCCGACTCCTTCCTGCTCCTGGGCCGCTTCAGCGTCCTGGGCGTGCCCCTGCCGGCCGCGGTCGCCATCGTCGTCGTCGCCGTCGTGGGCTTCTACCTCGCCAGCTACCGCTCGGGCCGCGAGCTGTACGCCATCGGCTCCGACGCCGACGCCGCCCGGCTCTCCGGCATCCCCGCCTCGCGCCGCGTCACCTGGGCCTTCGCCGCCAACGGGGCCCTGGCCGGGCTGGCCGGGGTACTCTTCGCCGCCCGCTACGGCACCGTCGACTCCACCGTCGGCACCGGCATGGAACTCCAGGTCGTCGCCGCGGCCGTGGTCGGCGGCGTGGCCATCGCGGGCGGCGTGGGCACCGTCTACGGGGCCGCGCTCGGCGCCGTCCTGCTCACCACCATCACCGCCGCCCTGCCCATCTGGCAGGTCGACCAGTTCTGGCACCAGGCGGTGGTGGGCGCGCTCATCCTGGCCGCCATCGGCCTGGACCGGCTGCTCGCGGTGCGTACCGCGCGCAGGCTTCGAGGAGGAGGTGCCCGTGGCGCCTGAACGCACCGTCACCGCCCCCGCCCCCGACCGTGTGCCCGAGGGCGCCCCGGGCCGCGGCCCCGGCGGCCCCGGCCGGATCCGGTCGCTGCTCTCGTCCCGCGAGGCGCCCGTGGTGGGCGCGCTCGTGGTCACCCTGCTGGCCGCCGGGCTGTTCGTGGACATGTTCGCCACCGCGCGCAACATCGACTTCCTGGTGCTGAGCGTGGCCGCCATCGCCCTGATGGCCCTGCCGATGACGCTCATCGTCATCACCGGCGAGATCGACCTGTCGGTGGCCAGCACCCTGGCGCTGACCAGCGCCACCCTGGGCGTGCTGTGGGAGGCCGGGATCGCCATCGAGACGGCCCTGTGGATCTGTCTGGCCGCGGGCGCGCTGCTGGGCGCCCTCAACGGGTTCCTGGTCACGGTGTGCGGGCTGCCGTCCCTGGCCGTGACCATCGGCACCATGGCCCTGTACCGGGGGCTGGCGTACGTGCTGCTCGGCGACCGCGCCGTGGCCAGCTACCCCCAGAGCTGGGTCGGCGGCGTCCGGGCGCCCTTCCTGGGCGTGGAGGGCCTGCCGTGGATCGCCGTGGCGGTCCTGGTCCTGGCCGTGCTGTTCGGGGTGCTGCTGCACGCCACCGCCGTCGGCCGCTCGCTGTTCGACATCGGCAACAACGACGAGGCCGCCCGCTTCACCGGGGTGCCGGTGCGCTGGACCAAGTTCTGGCTGTTCACGCTCAGCGGCGCGGTGGCCTCCGGGGCCGGGATCTTCTGGACCCTGCAGTACGGCACATCCCGCGCCGACACCGCCCTCGGCCTCGAACTCCAGGTCGTGGCCGCGGTCCTGCTCGGCGGGGTGTCCATCTTCGGCGGGGTCGGCTCGATCCTGGGCGTGCTGAGCGGCGTCGTGCTGCTGGGCGCCATCCGCAACGCCCTCCAGCTCTTCGGTATCAGCAGCGAGGTCCTCCAGGTCGTCACCGGCCTCATCCTCATCGCCTCCGTCGTCACCCCCAACCTCGTGGCCCGGCTGCGCGCCAGACGCGTGCCCGGCCCCAGACCCTCCTCACCCCCGGCCGCGGCACCGTCCGCCGCGTCCGCCCCCACCAAGGGAGAACACTCATGACCCAGGGCCGCCCACGCCACCTGATCCTGGCCGCGTCCGCGTTCGCGGTGCTGACGACCGCCGCCTGCGGCGGGGGCACCACCATCGAGGACGCCCAGGAGGAGAACCGGGCCGGGCCGACCGGCACCGCCGACCCCGACGCGCAGATACCCGAGGGCCTGAAGATCGACTTCCTGCCCAAGCAGCTCAACAACCCCTTCTTCGAGATCGTCGACCAGGGCGGCACCGAGGCCGTCGAGGAGGTCGGCGGAACGGCCACCGAGCGCGGGGGCACCGAGGCCACGGCCGACTCCCAGGTGGAGTACGTCAACGCGGCCAGCCAGGCGGGCAGCGACGTCATCGTGATCGCCGCCAACGACCCCGACGCGGTCTGCCCCGCGCTCAACGAGGCCCGCGACAACGGCGCGGCCATCGTGGGCTACGACTCGAACGCCAACTGCACCGACGTGTTCGTCAACCAGTCCTCCACCGAGCTCATCGGCCGCACCCTGGTCGAGATGATCGCCGAGGACCTGGGCGGAGAGGGCACCTTCGCCGTCCTCTCGGCCACCCCCAACGCCACCAACCAGAACGCCTGGATCGCGGAGATGGAGGAGGTGCTCACCGAGGAGGAGTACGCCGACCTGGAGCTGGTCGCGACCGTCTACGGCAACGACGACGACCTGGACTCCTTCCAGGAGATGCAGGGCCTCATGCAGTCCCACCCCGACCTGGGCGGCGTGGTCTCGCCGACCACGGTGGGCATCGCCGCGGCGGCCCGCTACGTCAGCGACTCCGAGTACCGCGGGGAGGTGGCCGTCACCGGCCTGGGCACGCCCAACCAGATGCGCGAGTTCGTGGACGACGGAACGGTGAGCCAGTTCGCCCTGTGGAACCCGCTAGACCTGGGCTACCTGGCCGGGTACACCGGCGCCGCCCTCAAGGCCGGGCAGATCACCGGCGCCGAGGGCGAGACCTTCACGGCCGGACGCCTGGGCGAGTTCACGTTCGAGACCGAGGGGGAGATCGTGCTCGGCCCGCCGCAGGTCTTCGACGCCGAGAACGTGGACGACTTCGACTTCTGAGCCCGTCTCCGGGGGCCGGGCCCCCGGAGACGTTCCCGCGGCGGCGGAGCCGCTTCGGGGGCGCCCGGCGCACGGAAACCGGGCCCGGGCGACTCCGCCCGGCCCGACGTGCCGCAATACGTACAGCTTCGGGCGGGCCAGTCACGTTCTGTCGCGCCTCATCCGTATCCGTCCCACAGGAAGGACGTCCGTGCAGCGCGTCTGCTTCATCCTCAAGGTCCGCAGGGACCGCCTCGCCGAGTACCGGGAACGGCACGCCGAGGTGTGGCCGCAGATGCGCGAGGCCCTCAGCGCCGCCGGCTGGCACAACTACTCGTTGTTCTGTACCGAGGAGGGCACGGTCGTCGGCTACCTGGAGACCGAGGACTTCGAGGCCGCCCGCGCCGCCATGGCACGGACCGAGGTCAACGCCCGCTGGCAGGCCGAGATGGCGCCGTTCTTCGAAGGGCTGCCCGGCCGTCCCGACGAGGGCATGGTGCCGCTGACCGAGGTCTTCCACCTCCCCTGACGGGTGGGCGGACCGGCGCCGGTCCGCCCAGCCGGGCGTTCGGGGTCACTCGGCGGGCAGGTCCACGCGGATCTCCCCGCCGAGCGCCGCGCCGCCCTGCAGTTCCAGGTCGTCGCCGCTCCAGAACCGCCCCGGGTCGTAGTACCCGGGCAGTCTCCCAGAGGGCAGCAGGCCCATGGCCTCGTAGGTCAGGGCGATCACCTCGGCGCAGTAGGCCGTCTCCAGCGCGCGCTCGCGCGCGCCCCGCCCGAAGGGAAGCTTGCGCAGCGGCAGGCGTCCGCGCGCCCAGCGGGCGGCCATCTGGGTGGTGGAGGGGAAGGGGGTGCCGTTGAGCCGGGCGACCGTGCGCAGGGCGGCGTCCTCCATCGCGTCGTCCGCCAGGGGGTCGAGCTGGCGCAGCCAGCCGCGCTGGCCGTACTTTCGGCCCCACACCAGGACGGCGTCGCGCAGGTCGTGCAGTTGTACGCCGCGCTGGTGCCTGCCGGTCCACGCGTCGGGCAGGGACCGGCCGAGTTCGGCGTGCCACATCAGCGGCGGCAGGTCCTCGACGACGATGGACATGCCGACGTGGTTGACCGGGCTGTTGGTGGTGATCTGGATGGCGCGGTCGGCCGCGCTCGTGCCGCGGAAGACCCAGACGTCACCGGTCCGGGTGAGCTCCAGCGCCTCGTTCAGGGACATGCTCGTGTCTGCCACACCCACTAGCCTAGGGAACATGCGTTGGTGGAAGGCCCTTGGAGTGGCCGCTTTCGTGGGCGTCGCGGCGACCGGCGCGGTGATCGCGCGGGACCAGCGGCAGCGCCGTGCCTACACCCCCGAACAGGTCAGGGACCGGTTGCGCGAGCGCGCCGCCCAAGCCGAGTCCGCCGGGACGGACGAGGCGGTCGGAACGGCCGTGGAACCGGGGGAGGACCTCGGGGTGCCCGTGTGGCGCCGTCGGCTGTCCGGGCTGGCCGCCGGGGTGCGGCGTTCCGCGGCGGCGGCCCTGGGGCTGGTGAGGGGCCGCGTCGACCGTTCGGTCTGAGGCGGCCCGGCGGGGAGGACCGGCGTCAAGCCTCCCCCCCCCGCGGCGGGCTGGAAAAGCGTGCGGCCGGTGTGTCCCGTGTGCCGTCAGAGCGCGGCGGCCGGTCGGTCCGGGTCGGCCAGGAGGGAGACGCCGGGAACGGCCAGCGGTACGAGCGTGGTCACCAGCCCGGCCACGGCCGCGCCGACCAGCACGGGGCGCGGCCCCACGGTTTCGGCCAGGGCCCCGGCCAGCGCGTACCCGACCGGTTCCAGCGCGAAGCTGCCCACCTCGTCGATGCTGATCACCACGCTGAGCAGGTCCTGGGGGATCGCCCGTTGCAGGGCGGTGTACCAGTACACGCCCAGGAGCATGAAGCCCGTGCCGGTGGCGGCGTAGCCGGTCAGCAGCAGCCAGGCGGGCACGGTCGCGGCCAGGCACAGCAGAACCAGCGGGTAGACGAGTACGCCCGCCAGGGAGACCAGGCCGGGGCGCGCCGGGTTCCAGCGTGCGGCGACGGCCCCGCCCAGGAGCTGGCCCGCCGACAGGCACGACAGCGCCAGCCCGTAGACGGGCTCGGCGTAGGAGTCGGCGACCACGATCGGCAGCAGGGCGAACCCGGGTGCGAGGGTGGTCGGCGCCTGCACGGTGGCGACCGCGATGATAGCCACCACCCAGGGCCGCCGCACCACCTCGCGCAGCCCCGCCCGGAAGTTCGCGCCCATCGTGGCCCCGGAGCGCTCGGCGGACGGCGCCGCCTCGCGCACCAGCAGCAGGACGGCGCCGCCCACCGCGAAGGCGGCGGCGACCAGCGCGAACACCGCCCGCGCCTCCAGGGCGGCGAGCAGCACTCCGGCCACGGCGGGGCCGGTCACGCCCATGCCGCGTCCCACGACGTTGCGCAGGGCGTTGGCCTCCCGCAGCCGGTCGCCGGGGACCAGCAGCGGCACGATCGACCCGGCGGCGGGTTTGCTCACCGAACCGGCCGCGCCGCTGGCCGCGGCCAGGCACACGAACCAGGCGGCGGAGTCGGGGCCCAGGGCGAAGCCGAGCATGACCGCGCACTGGGCCAGGTCGCCCGCGGCCAGGGCTGTGGACTTGCGGACCCGGCTCACCAGGGCGCCCGACAACAGGGTGCACAGGGATCCCGCCACACCGCGCGCGCCCAGGACCAGGCCCAGGAGCAGCGGTCCGTGTCCGGCCAGCACCAGGCCGACCACGGCCACGGGCAGCATCGCCGAGCCGAGTTCGTCGGCGCCCCTGCCCGCGAGGAGGAGGCGGAACCCCCGGTGGCGCAGGGTCGGGGGCAGCGCACGCGCACTCATCGGGGCCTCCTCGGGAAAGCCCCCAGTGTGCCGGTGGCCCCCGAGGCCCGGCGAGTGGTTTTTCCGGCCTCCGCGGGGCGGAAGCGGTTCCCCGGCGGGGCCAGGTGTTCCGGTGCGTTCCACGGGTAGCGGGTCGTGTTCCAGCGCGGGGCGCGTTCACCTGCAATGCGACTGTTGTTACCGGCTGGTACTACCGACTGGTAGTTTTGCTCTGTTGCGGTGGCCGTACGGCCGCACCCGGACACGGACAGCGAGGAAACAGGCAGTGCACGAGGGCGTCCTCATCCGGCCCCGACCCGTTCCCCGGGCAGGCTTCCGGATCTTCCTGCTGCACCACGCGGGCGGATCCTCCCTGGGCTACCGGCCCTGGGTGCGCCACTTCCCGGCCGACTGGGAGGTGTGCCTGGTGGAGGCGCCCGGGCGCGGCCGGACGGCGGCGGAGGAACCCTTCCGCGACGCCGGAGAACTCGCCCGCCACCTGCGCGCGCACCTGGCCCCCGAACTGGACCGCCCCTTCGGGTTCTTCGGCCACAGCATGGGCGCGCTCCTGGCGCACGAACTGACCGCCCTGCTGGCCGCCGACGGCCCCGCCGACCCCGCTTGGCTCGGGGTGTCGGCCTGGAGCCCGGCTCCGGGGCCCGAGCACGACGATCCCCGGCACCTGCTGTCCTCCGAGCGGCTGCGTCGGAGCATCGCCCGCATGGGCGGGACCGCCGTCGGTTCCCTGGACGACCCCGAGCAGTGGAAGCTCGTGGAGCCGCTGATCCGCGCCGACCTCGAACTCGTCGACACCTGGCGCCCGGATCCGGACGCCCCGCCGCTGCGGACGCCGCTGTCGGTCTTCGGCGGCCGGGACGACCACGGCGTCACGCCCGAGCGCCTCGCCGCCTGGGAGGGCCGCGCCTCGGGGCCGGTGGAGCGCCACATCCTGCCCGGCGAGCACTTCTACTTCGTCGGCCGGACCGGCGACGTGGTCGCCAGGATCGTCAAGGACGTCCAGGCCGCCCTGCCCCAGTGAGCCCGGGGGTTACCCGCCCTGTGGCGGTCGGGGAGTCGGAAGGCGCGGCGGGCACTGGCTCTCCCGGTGTCCCTCCGTGCCCGGACAAGGCGAAGCGGGGCCGCGAGACGTGCTACCGGACCGTTCGTCGTCAGCCTCATCCGACCGCGCCTCCCACGCACGGCCGTCATCGCCGCCCGTTCCCGAGCCCGGCCGCCCCGCCACCCGTTCCACCCCTCTCCCCGGCTCCTGCCGGGGCGGCGCGGAACCCGTCACGCAGCCCCGGTCCGGTGCGTCAGCTCCCGGCCGCGATGACGTAGCCGGGCCCGTCCGCCGCCAACTCCACCCGCTCCGAACCCTCCAGGACCGCCCGGGCCCCGCCGCCCCGGGCGAGCACCTCCAGGCCCGAGACTTCCAGGTCGGCCAGGGCCGCGGACAGCCCCCCGTGCGGTCCGTCGGCCAGGTGCACCAGTACCGTCCGGCCTTCGAGCGAGCGCAGGAACGTCATGTGGTGCGGCCCCGCGTCCAACCAGCGCAGGCCGCCGGTCTGGAGCGCGGGCAGCTCCCGGCGCAGGGCCAGCAGCCGGGTGTGCGCCTCCATCGTCCCCGTATCCCACGTCTCGGGCCGGTGCCAGGGCATGGGCCTGCGGGCGTTCTCCCCGTCCACGCCCTCCATGCCGATCTCGTCGCCCGCGAACACGAACGGCACGCCGGGCAGGGTCACCTGCGCCGCCACCCCGACCTCGTGCCGATCGGCGTCGCCGCCCACCACGGTCCGAAAGCGCGTCGAGTCGTGCGTGCTCAGCGCGTTCACGCTGTGCGTCAGCACCCGCCACGGCAGCCCGGCGTTGGTCGCGCGCATCGCCCGCACCGCCTGTTCGGCGCCGCCGCGCGGCAGCGGCGAGTCCGTGCGCAGGTAGCGCACGTGCTCGGGCGCGGTGTTCAGCCAGGTCCACACCGGCCGGGTGAACCCGGCGTAGTTCATCACCCCGTGCCACCCGTCGTGGTGGGTGTCGGGGCCCGCGTCGTGGAAGTGCTCGGCCAGCAGCCACGAACCGTCGCCGCCCCGCCGCTCGTCCACCTCGCGCATCCGTGCCGCGATCTCCCCGGAGACCTCGCGGTTGAGGTCCTGCGCGCCGTTGCGCCCGGTCATGTTGGCCACGTCGACGCGCCATCCGTCCAGCGCGTCCGGCCCGGTCAGCCAGCCCACGAGCACCGAGTCGTCGGCGCCGTAGACCCGGCGCCGCAGTTCGGCCGAGGAGTAGTCCAGCTTGGGCAGGCTGGGCACACCCAGCCAGCCCACGTAGCCGTCCGGGTGGTCGGTGAAGTGGTAGAACCCCGCCTCGGCGGAGTCCGCGTCGGCCCGCGCCGCCAGGAACCACTCGTGGGCGTCCCCGGTGTGGTTGGTGGTCAGGTCGCCCATCACCCGCATGCCGCGTTCGTGCGCGGCACGTGCCAGCTCCCGCAGGGCCCGGTCGCCGCCCAGCAGCGGATCCACCTCGGAGAAGGCGGCCGCGTCGTAGCGGTGCGTGGAGCGCGCAGGGAAGACGGGGGTCAGGTAGACCACCTCCACGCCCAGCGCGGCCAGGTGGTCCAGGCGGCGGCGGACCCCGTCGAGCGTGCCGCCGAAGTACTCGCGGGTCGCGGTCAGCCCGAAGGCGGAGGGCTCGTCGTCCCAGGAGCGGGGCAGCGCCCAGTCGGGGTGCTCGGCCGGGGGTTCGACGGAGTCGTCGTCGCGGGCGAAGCGGTCGGGGAAGATCTGGTAGACGCTCGTGCCCGGAACCCACGCGGGCGGCGGGGGACCGTCGATCAGCCGGAAGTCCGCCGCGTCGGTCACCTCGTGCCCGTGGACGCCCTCCTGGTTGAGCCAGGTGTACTCGGTGCCGCGCACGATCGCGAACCGGTAGTTGGTCACCACCGGACGCAGCGGTACGTCCGCCTCGAACCAGACGGCTCCGTCAGACGCGTGCGTCCTCTCGGCACGGAAGGTGACGGCCTCTCCGTCCTCCACCACGCGGGCGTAGACCGCGTCCGCGTCCCCGGGCACGCGCACGCGCAGCCTCGCCCGGCCCTCCCCGACGCTGACGTGGTCGGGAGATCCGTCGTGGTGGGGGTCGCGGACGAACTTCATGGGGCGGCTCCTGGGCTGCGGGGTGCTGACACGTGAGCGGACCCCGCCGCGCGGGCGGCGGGGTCCGGTCCGGACTGGTCAGTATCGCAACGGGAGTCGGGCGTCGCGAATCCTTCTGCGCCAGTCCGGGTCTTTTGTAGCGCCTTGTTCGCCGGCGGTGTGCCGCGCTTTCGGTCCGAGGGGGCGGGGCGGCTCCGCGGGCGGGCCGACGGGCTCTTGAGGGGACCGCATGTCTGGGAGCGCTCCCAGGCGTGCTGGACACCCTAACGGCCGCGATACGGGGTGTAAAGGGTTCGTGACGGACCGGTTCACGTCCTGTTCGCGGGGACCGGTGTCCGGGGCCCGCGGCCGGGGTGGCGGGCCCACCCCTCCGGCCGGATGCCGAGTCTGTTGCCCTTCCCCCCTGTCGTGGTGGTTTGTCGCGGGTTACGGTGGTGGCATGAGCCTTGAGTTGTCGACCGAACGACTCCTCATCCGGGAGTGGCAGCTTGACGACGCCGAGGAGGCCCTGCGCATCTACGGGGCCGACGAGGTCGCGCACTGGCTGACGCCGGAATGGCATCCGGTGCACGACACCGACGCGATGCGCCTGGTGCTGCACGCCTGGGTCGAGGCGGGGCCCAACCTGATTCCGCCCGCGGGACGCTGGGCCATCGTCCGCGAGGAGGACGGCCAGCTCGTGGGAGGGCTCTCACTCAGGCTCCTGCCTCCCTTCGAGGAGGACTTCGAACTGTCCTGGGCGCTGCGCCCCGACGTGTGGGGCCAGGGGTACGCCACCGAGGCCAGCCAGGCCATCATCTCGTGGGCGTTCAAACAGGGCATCGAGGAGGTCTTCGCGGTCGCGCGCCCCAACAACGAGCGGGCGATCGCCGTGGCGCGCAGACTGGGCATGGAGTGGGTCGGCGAGACCGAGAAGTACTACGGCATGCGCCTCCAGGTGTTCCGCATGCGTCCGAGCTGAACGGGACGAACGGTCCGCCGTCGGCCCCCGTGCGGCAGCGGACGCCCCGGACACGCGCGGCCCCGCCGGGAGACCGGCGGGGCCGCGCGCGTCCACGGGCTCAGCCGTCCAGGAACTTGGCGATGCGCTCGGTCTCGGACTCCGACAGCCTGATCGCGGCGGCGGCCGTGTTCTCCTCCAGGTGAGCCACCCGCGACGTGCCCGGGATCGGCAGCATGACCGGCGAGTGGTGCAGCAGCCAGGCCAGCGCCAGTTGCGCCGGGGCTACCCCGTGCTCCGCGGCCAGCGGGGCCAGCGGCGAGTCCGGCCCCGCCAGCTCGCCGCGCCCCAGCGGCGCCCAGGGCAGGAAGGCCGTTCCGTCCCTCTCGCACTGTTCCAGCACGTCCTCGCACTTGCGCGCGATCGGGCCGTACCAGTTCTGCACCGACGCCACAGGCGTGATCGCGCGGGCCGCCGAGAGCTGCTCCAGGGTCACCCCCGTCATCCCGATGTGGCGGACCTTGCCCTGTTCGCGCAGCTCCACCAGGGCGCCGAGCTGGTCGGCCAGCGGTACCCGGGTGTCGATCCGGTGCAGCTGGAGCAGGTCGATCCTCTCCACGCCGAGGTTGCGCAGGCTCAGCTCCGCCTGCTGCTTGAGGTACTCGGGGCGGCCCAGCGGGTGCCACTCACCCGGCCCGGTGAGGGCGAAGCCCACCTTGGTGGTGATGACCAGGTCGTCGGTGTAGGGGTGCAGCGCCTCGCGGATCAGCTGCTCGCTGATCTGGGGGCCGTAGCAGTCGGCGGTGTCGATGAAGTTCACGCCCAGTTCGACCGCGCGCCGCAGCACGGCCAGGGCCTCGTCGCGGTCGCGGGGCGGGCCCCACGCCCCCGGGCCGACGAGCTGCATCGCGCCGTAGCCCAGGCGGTGCACCGGCAGGTCGCCGCCGATCACGAGGGTTCCCGACTCCCGGGCGTTGTGCGGTGTGGTGTCTACGTCGGTCACGAGGGTTCCTTCCGGACGGCGCTGGGCCGAACATGCGGAGCCGGGGCGGGACCGATACGGCGACGAGCGAGACCGGGCCACCGGCGATGTCCCGGGAACGATCTCAGCGGGTGGGGACCGTTGCAAGCAACCACGGGGCGCGTCGGAGCCCGATCCCGACTCCGCGCCGCACCCGTGGGGGAGGAAGTCCGTCAACGGTGCTTTCGTCCGGTGCCCGCCGCCGCGCACCCGGGGTCCGCGGCACGGCCCCGGCGCCGCCCGGATCAGGTGCCCAGGTACTGGCTGATGCGCTCGGTCTCGGCATCGGTCAGCCGCACCGCGGCGGCGGCCGTGTTCTCCTCCAGGTGAGCCACCCGCGACGTGCCCGGGATCGGCAGCATGACCGGCGAGCGGTGCAGTAGCCAGGCCAGGGACAGCTGTACCGGGGTCACCCCGTGTTCCGCCGCCATCGCGCCCAGCGGGGAACCCGGCCCCGCCAGCTCGCCGCGCCCTACCGGTGCCCAGGGAAGGAAGGCCGTTCCGTCCTTCTCGCACTGTTCCAGTACGTCCTCGGACTGGCGGAAGGACGGCGCGTACTGGTTCTGCACCGACGCCACCGGGGTGATCGCGCGGGCGGCCGACAGCTCGTCCACGGTCACCTCGCTCAATCCGATGTGGCGGACCTTGCCCTGTTCGCGCAGCTCCACCAGGGCTCCCAGTTGGTCGGCCAGCGGTACCTCCGGGTCGATCCGGTGCAACTGGAGCAGGTCGATCCGTTCCAGCCCCAGGTTGCGCAGGCTCAGCTCCACCTGCTGCTTGAGGTACTCGGGGCGGCCCAGTCTGTGCCACTGCGCAGGGCCGGTGCGCGCGAAACCCGCCTTGGTGCCGATGACCAGGTCGTCGCTGTAGGGGTAGAGCGCCTCGCGGATCAGCTGCTCGCTGATCTGGGGACCGTAGGAGTCCGCGGTGTCGATGAAGTTCACGCCCAGTTCGACCGCGCGCCGCAGCACCGACAGCGCCTCGTCGCGGTCGCGCGGCGGCCCCCACACCCCCTCGCCGACGATGCGCATCGCTCCGAAGCCCAGGCGGTGCACCGGCAGGTCGTCGCCGATGGCGAAGGTTCCCGACTCCCTGGCGATGTGTGGTGTGGCGTGTAGGTCGGTCACGTTGTCCCTTCCGGACGGCGCTCGGGCCGTGTGCTCAGAATTCCAGGCTGGGGGCCGCCGCAGGGTCCCCGTGTGCGCGGGTTGGCGTCCCCGGCGGTGTTGCGGGCAGGATCTCAGGAGGCGGTACACGCCCGCAAGGCGCCGCGGGCGCGCGGAGGGAGGGGGAAGCGGGTGGCCGGGGAGCTGGAGCGGTTGCTGGCGGGAACGCGGGTCCGAACGCGGTCGGGCGTTTACGTCTTCACCACCGTGCCGGACCGCGCTTCCCTGCCGGAGGGGGTGCGTCCTGTGGCCACGGTGGTCGAGGACGAGGCCCTGACCGTGGTGTGCCCGCGCCAGGAGGCCGACGCGGCCGGGCTGCCCTACGACGGCGCGGCCGCCTGGATCACGCTGGAGGCCCCCGCCGGAGCGCGCGAGGCGGCGCTGGTGGCGGCGGTGGCCGCCGCGCTGACCGGAGCCGGTCTGCCGTGCGACGTGGTCTCCGGCTTCCACCACGACCACGTGTTCGTCCCCGAGGAGGCCGAGGAACGGGCGGTGGCGGTGCTGCGGGCCCTGCTCGGCTCCGAGGAGGACTGAGCCCACACCACCGCGCCGACTCATCCCCGCCCGGGGCCGATCGAGGCCAGGTCGTCCTGGAGCAGCCCGAAGGCCCGGGTCAGGACCACCCTGCGCCCCCCGCACGCGCAGCGCTGGTAGGCGACGACGCCCTCGCTGGTGGTGTGGTCCGATTCGGTGGTCCAGCGGTGTTCGTGCCGTGTGTGCATCGGGCCAGTCTGGTGTAATGGCATTATGCATCTCAACCCTTACGGCCGGGATCCGGTGACCCTGGCAGTGGACCTGGTCAACCGGCCGCTGATCGGCGTGGTGGACCTGGAGCGCCGCTGCGCGGAGGTGGGCTTCCTCCTCGAACGCCCCGTGGGGGAGGACGACGTGGCCGCCGTCGGCGAGTTCCTGAAGCGCTGGACGCGAGTGGTCGACGCCACCGACGCGCCCGCCCGCGCGGAACGGCTCAATCCGCTGCTCATCGAGTTCTCCGCCGCACCGCGCCTGACCGACCACGCGGGTACCGGATGGCACCTGCACTACCGCCCCGACCTGCTGCCCGCCCACCGTCAGGTGGCCGCGCTGGTCTCCGTCGGCACCGCCCTGCACCTGACCGGCCGGGGCATGGACCGGCTCGGCCGGTGCGCGGCGCACGGCTGCGACCGCGTCTACGCCGACTTCTCGCGCGGCGGACGCCAGCGCTACTGCTCGTCCGCCTGCGGCAACCGCGACGCCGTCCGGCGCCACCGCGCCCGAGCGGCCCGGCCCTGACACGCGGCCCGGGGCAGGGGGAGGCGGACCGGCCCGCCGCCCCTGCCCCGGCGAAGCCGGAGCCCGCGTCGCGGCGCGCCACCGAGGCCAGGTCGGCCCCGATGCGCGCGGTGGTCTCCAGCAGCGCGGGCAGGAGGTCGCGGCGCACGTCCTCGACCGAGGCCCGGTCGGCGTGGACGGACACGTTGGCGGCCGCGATCACCCGGCCCGACCCGTCGCGGACGGGTGCGGACAGCGAGCGCAGGCCCTCCTCGAGTTCCTGGTCGACGATGGGGTACCCCTGCCCGCGCACCCGCTCAAGCTCGGCGCGCAGCCCGGCCGGGTCGGTGATGGTGAACCGGGTCAGCGGGGCCGGCTCCAGCCTCGCGAGGCAGGCGTCCAGGTTCCGGTCGTCGTGCCCGGCCAGCAGCACCCGGCCCATCGAGGTGGCCGAGGCCGGGAAGCGGGTGCCCGCCCGGATGGCCACCGCCATGATCCGCGAGGTCGCCGCACGCGCCGCGTAGAGCACGTCGTCTCCCTCCAGCACCGAGACCGAGGCGGACCCGCGCACCCGGCCGGACGGGTCCTCCAGGTGGGGTCGGGGCACGTCGGGCAGCCCGGCGGAGGCCGCGTAGGCGTAACCCAGCTCCAGCACGCTGGGTGTGAGCGAGAACAGCCTGTCGTCGGTGCGCACGTATCCCGGGTCCACCAGCGTGAGCAGGAAACGGCGTGCGGCGGCGCGGGTCAGGCCGGTCTCGCGCACGACCTCGCTGAGCGTCATGGAGCGCCGCTCGGCGGAGAAGGCGCGGATGACCGCCAGGCCGCGCTCCAGGGACTGCGCGAAGTGGGCTCCGCGGACCTCTTCTTCGGTCGGCATCTGCTCTTCCCGGTCCGGTTGCGGGGGCGGCTGGCCGCGGCCCCGAAGGTTCTCACA
Source organism: Nocardiopsis sp. RV163 (assembly GCF_001029525.1). NCBI lineage: Bacteria > Bacillati > Actinomycetota > Actinomycetes > Streptosporangiales > Nocardiopsidaceae > Nocardiopsis > Nocardiopsis sp. RV163. The sequence goes on from NZ_LEKI01000035.1 coordinate 33,515, forward strand.
CCCGTCGGGCGGAGCCGCGGGGCCCGTTCACGGGCATCGCCGGGCCGCCGCCGTCCGGATGCCGGAGACGGCCCCTCATGTCCAGTGTGTTCGTGCTAGAACGGAGAGTGATCAGGGGCGGTCCTGCTCTGGGCGCCGAACCCTGGGAAGACCGAGGGGGACGAAGGTGGACGTGATCGGAGCGGGCTTCCCGCGCACTGGAACGACGTCGGTGAAGGCGTCGCTGGAACGACTCGGCTTCGGCCCCTGCCACCACATGTCCGAGGTGATGTCCTCCACCGAACTCGCGGGCCGCTGGGCCGCGATCACGGACACACCGGCCGGGGAGGTGGACTGGCCCCGACTGCTGGAGGGCTGGCGCTCGGGCGTGGACTGGCCGCTGTCCTTCTTCTGGCGCGAGCTCGTCGAGGTCTTTCCGCACGCGAGGGTTCTGCTCACCGTCCGCGACCCGCACCGGTGGTACGAGAGCATGCGCGCGACCATCTTCGAGATGGTGCGCGAAATCGGGACCGACCCCCGCGTGGCGGGGGTACCGCCCCAGATGGACAAGATCGGGCTCCTGCTCCAGCGCATGTGGCTCGCGCACTTCGGTGTGCCGCCCGGTGAGATCCCCGATGAGGCGACCGCGGTGGAGGCCTTCGAGCGGCACACGGCCCGCGTGGTCGCGGAGGTACCGGCCGACCGGCTGCTGGTGTACCGGGCCGGGGAGGGGTGGGAGCCCTTGTGCGCCTTCCTGGGCGCCGACGTCCCCGACGAGCCCTTCCCCCGCCTCAACGACACCGAGGAGATGCGCGCGAAGCACGAGAGCTGGCGGCGAGGCGAACCGGTGAACTGACCGGACCCACCTCTGCCCGGGCTCCGCGCCGCCTGGTTCCCTCGCCGCTCCACCCAGTCCTGGCCCCGGGCCCTCGTGGCGCGTCGGCGGGCGGTCGACCTCTCGCGCAACCCCTCCACCGCAGGCACCCTGCGGTCCTCATGCTTGTCTTGGCCGCGTTCGGGAACGGCTTTACCCTCGTAGCGATGATGTTCGCTCTGAGAACATCCATTCGCTGGTCGAACGGGGGTGCTCCACGATCGTGCCCCCGACGAGGACGCCGACCCGAGGGTGCGCCCCCCGGCGCACCGAGGGCGGCCGGATCGCCGAACTGGCCGGGGCCCCGGGCGGTCCTGCGGGGCGGTCGGCACCGGCCGCACGGGAACCACCGACGAAGACGAAGGAGCACGAGGATTCGATGAGCGTTGACCTGCACCACACCGAGAGCGGACCGGCCGACGCGCCGCCCCTGCTGCTCGGCGGCTCCCTGGGCACCACCACGCGGATGTGGGACCCGCAGGTCGAGGCCCTCTCGACCGTATTCCGGGTGATCCGCTTCGACCACCGCGGGCACGGTGACTCACCCGTCCCCCGGGGTCCCTACAGCATGGCCGACCTGGGCGGCGACGTCATCGCGCTGATGGACCGGCTCGGCCTCGAACGCGCCCACTACGCGGGGCTGTCCATCGGCGGCATGGTCGGCCAGTGGCTGGCCGTCCACCACCCCGAACGCATCGACCGCCTGGCCCTGCTGGCCACCTCCCCCCACATGGGCCCGGCCCGCAACTGGCGGGACCGCGCCGCGCTGGTGCGCGCCGAGGGCACCGGGGCCGTTGCGGACTCGGTGGTGGAGCGCTGGTTCACCCCGGCCTTCGCCGGGGACCGCCCGGCCGAGGTCGCCGTGCTGCGGGAGCAGGTCGCCGCCACCGCGCCGGAGGGGTACGCGGGCTGCTGCGAGGCCATCGAGACCCACGACGTGCGCGAGGACCTGCACCGGATCAGCGCGCCCACGCTGGTCGTCGCCGGGGCCGACGACCCCTCCACGCCGCCCGTCGGCAACGCCGAGCTGATCGCCGAACGCGTCCCCGGCGCCCGCCTGGTGGTACTGGAGGAGGCCGCGCACCTGCTGTCCTGGCAGCGTAGCGCCGAGGTCAACAACCTGCTCACCCAGCACTTCGGGTCCGACGGGCGCCACGGAGCGTGAACCCGGGTGCGCCGCGCAGCGGGCTCAAGCCAGACGAGATCGGCGAGGCGCTCCTCCAGGCCGCCGTCTACCGCGGAGCGCCCGCCGTGGACCGGGCATTCGGTATCGCCCGGGAGGACTTCGCCGAACAGGACGGGTAGCGGTGAGGAGCGCTGGTCAGGGTCGTGCGCTGACCAGCGCCCCCGCGCACCCGGCCCGACGCCCACCGGGGTCCTCCTCCCGGACTGACCCGGTCGGGCACGGGCCCGGCCGCCGGGTCAGCGCTTGAAGGCCACGCCCGCCAGTTCCCACAGCTTGACCTTGGGGTCGGCGGGGCGGTGGACGGGGTCGGTGTCCGGGTGGCGCCAGGTGGCGCAGTCCACCGCCCGGGGGCCTCCGTCCCGTCCGTCGATCCAGGGGCTGGCCAGTTCCAGGCCGCCGAAGACCGCCGAGGCCTCCTCGGGGCTGCGCACCCGGCCCCAGGGGGTGCCGAAGGACAGGATCTTGTCGGTCATCCACGCGGCGGAGGCCGGGTCGTCGGAGACGATGTGGGAGGAGATCAGGCACGAACCCGGGGCCAGGCGGTCCATGAGGGCGCGCACCATGCCGAAGGGGTCGCTGGCGTCGGGGATGCAGTGCAGCAGCGAGACCAGCATCACGCACACGGGCAGGTCGGTGTCGATGAGCCTGGTGGTCTCCGGGGAGTTCAGGATCTCGTCGGTCTCGCGGATGTCGGCCAGCAGGAACGAGGTCTGCCCGCTGTCGCTGATCAGCGCCCGGCCGTGCGCGAGCACGATGGGGTCGTGGTCGACGTAGACCACCCGGGCCCGAGGGTTGGCCTGCTGGGCCGCGTGGTGCGTGTTGTTGGCGGTGGGCAGCCCTGCTCCCAGATCGAGGAACTGCTCCACCCCCTGGGCCGCCACGTGCTCCACCGCGCGCGAGAGGTAGGCGCGGTTGTCGTTGGCGAAGGCGACCAGTTCGGGGATGCCGTCCGCGAGCGCTTCACAGGCCTTGCGGTCGGCCTCGAAGTTGTCCTTTCCCCCCAGCAGGTAGTCGTACATGCGTGCGATGCTGGGGGTTTCCATGTCGATGTCGGGGGGGAAGTGATCGGCCATGAAGGATACCAATCCGAAGAAGTGACGAGGCGAGTTCTCTGGCCGAATGGTAACCGTGATCCCACGACCTTGTGGAGTTTTCCGCAACAAAGTTCGAAGTACGTATTCGGTGTCCTATAAGCTCACGTTCCGGTCCCTGTTCGCGGTTGTCCGAAACCGGGCAGATCATCGGCCACGATCCCGGGGGCCGCGGCCCTGACGCGCTCGCCGGAGCCCTCCGGAGGGCTCGGCCGGGCGGGAAGCGCGGGCGCGGACCAGAACGCGGCGGCCGAGCCGGGGTCTACCGGGGGCGCCGGGGGAGTCGGTCCGGCGGCGGTATCCGATGCCGCTTCTCCGTCATTTTCCCCGATTGTCGTCTCTTCGCCCGAAAATCCTTTTGCGGTGGACGTGGAAAACGCTTTGACCTGCGCCACGAGCGCGCGCCGCTCCCGGCCCAGCCACCGGGTGAGCACGAACGGGTCGCGGTCGGACTCGGCACCCAGTTCCGCCACCGCCGCCACCAGGTGCGCGCACCTGGAGTCCCACCGGTCACAGGAGCAGGTCGCCACCAGCGCGTCCCACCCGCTCGGCACCAGGTCCCACCCCAGCAGTGAGAACACCCGGGCCGCCGCCACCGGCAGCTCACCGGCCAGGACCCGGGCGCGGAACACCGGCTGGGAGGCCAGCGCGGCGCACAGGCGCTCCCACTCGGCCTCCGGCGGCACCGTGCGGATCAGGCTCACCTCGTGCGCGCCCGGGCCGCGCACCCGCCCCGCGACCTCGCCCGGACGCACCGACAGCCGCTCCACCCGCGCGCTCGCGGCGGCCGGGCCCGGCTCCCCCAGGGCCCGCGCGAACAGCGGCGACCACGCGCTCACTCGGCCACCGCCTCCGGGGAAAGCCGCACGACCTCGCGCAGGTCCCGCACCGACAACCCGGTCAGCCACGCCTCACCGGTGGCCACGGCGCCGTCGGCCAGCGCGCTCTTGCGCTCGATCATCTCGTCAACCCGCTCCTCGACCGTGCCCACGCACACCATCTTGCGCACCTGCACGTCCCGCCGCTGGCCGATCCGGAACGCCCGGTCGGTGGCCTGGTTCTCCACCGCCGGATTCCACCACCGGTCCACGTGCACCACGTGGTTGGCCGCTGTCAGGTTCAGCCCCGTCCCGGCGGCCTTGAGCGAGAGCAGGAACACCGCGGGGCCCTCCATCTCCTGGAAGCGCTGCGTCATCTCCTCCCGCTCCGCCCGCGTCGTGCCCCCGTGCAGCCACAGCACCGGCACCCCCAGACGCGAGCGCAGGTATGGGGCCAGGCGCTCGCCGAAGCGCGCGTACTGGGTGAAGCACAGGGCCTTGTCGCCCTCTGCCGCGGCCGAGGCCAGGATCGCCTCCACCCGCTCCAGCTTGCCCGAGCGCCCCGACAGCGCCGAACCGTCCCCCAGGAACTGCGCCGGGTGGTTGCAGATCTGCTTGAGCCGCGACATCGTCGCCAGCACCAGCCCCTTGCGCTCCTTCTCGGTCGCCTCGGCCAGCCTCTCACCCATCTCGTCCACCACCGCCTTGTACAGCGAGGCCTGCTCCGCAGTGAGCGTGCACCAGGTGCGCATCTCCAGCTTCTCGGGCAGGTCGGAGATGATCGACCGGTCGGTCTTGAGGCGGCGAAGCACGAACGGCCCGGTCATGCGGCGCACCAGCGCGGTGTCGGGCCCCTCCCCGCACTCGACCGCCCGCTCGAAGGCCGCCGCCGTGCCCAGCAGCCCCGGGTTGGCGAACTCCATCACCGACCACAGCTCGCCCAGGTTGTTCTCCACCGGTGTCCCGGTGAGCGCGATACGCGTGGAGGCGGGCAGCGACCGCACCGCCCGGGCCTGCCGGGTGCCGTGGTTCTTCAGCGCCTGCGCCTCGTCGCACACCACCCGGTGCCAGGGCATGCCCGCCAACTCCTCGCTGTCACGGGTGACCACGCCGTAGGTGGTGACGACCAGGTCGCACGAGCCCACCAGACGGGCCAGGGCGTTGCCCGAGGGCCGGTCCGGGCCGTGCTGGACGTGCACCCGCAGCGAGGGCGCGAACCGCTCGGCCTCGCGGCGCCAGTTGCCCACGAGCGAGACCGGGCACACCAGCAGGGTCGGCCCCGGCGCGGGTCCGCGCAGCCGCTCGTCGGTGAGCAGGGCCAGCAGCTGCACGGTCTTGCCCAGTCCCATGTCGTCGGCCAGGACCGCGCCCAGCCCCAGCTCGCCCAGGAAGCGCAGCCACGACGCGCCCCGGTCCTGGTAGGGGCGCAGCGAGCCCTGGAAGCCGGACGGCGTGCCCATCGGGCGCGGCTGGGCCTTGGCGCCCCCGTCCAGCAACGCGCCCAGCGGACCGGAGGCGACCGCGTCGGTCACCGGCAGGGGGGCGGCGCCCTCCACCCCGATGGCCGTGCGCAGCGCCTCATCGGTGCGCATCCAGTGGCCGCCGCGCCGTTTGACCAGGTCCAGGGTGGCGCTGATCCGCTCTGGGTCCACCTCCAGCCAACGGCCGCGCACGCGCACCAGCGAACGCTTGAGGCGGGCCAGTTCGGCGAGTTCGGCCAACTCGTCCTCGCCGAGCGGTACGGACTCCTCGCCGTCGCGCCCCTGGAGCAGCGCCTCGAAGGACACGTTGACCAGCTCGGAGGGGCCCAGCCCGCCGCCCCTGCGTCTGCGGGGCGCCTCCTCGACCGCCACCCGCAGACCCAGCGCGGGCCTGCCGCGCCACTCGGGCAGGACCACTCCGAACCCGGCACCGCTCAGCCGGGCGGCGCCCTCGGCCACGAACCGCTCGGCGTCCCCGGTGCCCATCAGCAGCCGGGCCGGGGCCAGGTCGCGCAGCGCGCGGCGCAGCGGCGGGTGGTGGCGCGCGGCCCGGCGCAGGTCGGACAGGGCGGTGGCGCCCACGTCGGCGGGCAGCCAGGCGGCGCCCTCGCCCCGCCACACCTGTTCCAGTGGCAGGCGAAGGCCGGGGTCGCTGACCGAGCGCACCCAGAACTCCAGCGCCCAAGGCCCTGCGCGGTCGGGTTCGCGCAGCAGGAACAGCAGCGCCGCCCGCCCCGCGCCGCGCACCCGCGAACGCCACTCGCGCAGGGGCCCGCGCAGCCGGGCGGCGGTCTCGGTGTCGATCCCGCCCGGGTCGCCGGTGAGCGCGGCGGCCAGCCGCTGGCCGGGGGCCGCCCCGTCGCCGGAGGACTGTTCCGGGCCGGTCCGGGCCCGGTGCGCGCGGCGGGGACGCGCCAGGCGGCGTGCCGCCGCGTCGGTGAGCAGTTCCAGGGGTGCGAGCACGCAGGCCCGGGCGACAGCGTCGGGCGGCTCCCCGGGAAGATGGGCACGGGCGGAGGGCGGCAGGGCGCCGGTGAGCGCGGACAGGTGCTCCTCCGCCCAGTCCAGCGGCGCGGGCCGCCAGCGGGCCCGGGCGGGATCGCCCACCAGGTCGGGCAGCACGCACCCGGACGCGACCAGGAGTTCGGCGAAGTCGCGGACCGCGCGCAGGTGGGCCAGCGAGGGGCCGGAAGCGGTGTCGGGCAAGTCGATCGCGGGTGCTGCCAGGAGGGTCTCGGCGGAGGCGGCGTCCAGCCGTAGGGCGGGCACCCGCCAGGCGTGGAAGGCGGCCGGGGCGGTGCCGGGTGCGCGGGTGGAGGAGAAGGGGGCGGAGGTGTCCCCGGGCAGGGACAGGTCCAGGGTTTCGTGCGTGACCGCGCATGCTCGGGTCCCCGTGCCCGCCCTGTTGCCCGCGTCCGACAGGAGCGCGCGCAGTTCGTGGGCCTCCAGTGCGAACGGGTGCGGGCGCGCACGGCCGTGGGCGCGCTCTGCCGGGGGTGGGGCGGAGGCGGCGGTCTCGTC
>NZ_LEKI01000036.1:0-40194 GCF_001029525.1 Nocardiopsis sp. RV163
GCCGCACCCGCAGCCGGCCCCGGCGCCCTACCCCGCCGCTCCGCAGCAGCACGGCGGCTACGCGCCCCAGCCGCAGGGCCAGTACCCCTACCCGGCGCAGCCCGCGCACTACCCGGCGCAGTACCCGCCCCAGCCGCTGGTCACCTACCAGAGCGCCTATCCGGCGCCCTTCCAGCCCCCCGGCTACGTCATGCACGGCCAGCCGATGTTCTACCCGGGCCAGTACAACCCCTACGGTCAGCCGGTCCAGCACATCATCGTGCTCACCGCCGGACAGCAGCCGCAGGTGATCAGCGCCGAGTCGGCCGCCACGCTCTTCGCCGAACAGGCCGAGCCCCGGACCGACTCCGCCGAGCGCGACGACCGGGCCCTGACGCGCGCGGGCTCCGACACGGACGCGGGCAAGGAGCAGCCGGAGCGGGAACAGGAGCGCGAGGCCCCGGCCGGGGCCGCCTCGGAGCCCGCCCAAGCGACCCCCGAGGCCCCGGCCGAGACGCTGGCCGAGCGCAGAGCCGCCCTCATGGACGCGATCGCCCCAGCCGCGGCCGCCTCCGCGCCCTCCGACGGCGGCAGCAGCCTCCTCAACGAGGCCCTCGCCGGTCTGGCCATGCGCGACCTGTCGCTCGTGGACGCTCTGCTGGAGATGGTCGAGGAGCTGGAGACCGACGCCCAGGACCCCGACCTGCTCGACAAGCTCTTCCAGATCGACAACTTCGCGACCCGTATGCGGCGCAACGGGGAAAACTTCTTGGTGCTCACCGGGCATGACGGGGGCGAGTCCGACGCCCACGACGAGATCGTCCCCCTCCTCGACGTGGCCCGCGCCGCCACCTCCGAGATCAAGGACTACCCCCGCGTCCGGATGGGCAAGATCCCGCAGACCTCCATCACCGGTATGGCGGCCGACGACATCAGCCACCTGCTCGCCGAACTGCTGGACAACGCCACCGCCAACTCGCCCGAGCACTCCCAGGTCGTCATCAGCGCCCAGGAGATGGCCGACGGGCGCCTCATGATCGTCGTCGAGGACGAGGGCGTGGGCATCCCCGAGGGACAGCTCTCCGAACTCAACCACCGTCTCGCGGGCGAACCCGTCCTGGACGCCGACGTTCCCCGCCACATGGGCCTGTACGTCGCCAGCCGGATCGCCAAGAAGCACGGGCTTGAGGCCAGGCTCGAAACCCGATCCTTCCGCGGGGTGAGCGCCTACGCGATCATCCCCAAGGAGCTGCTGCGCGTGGCCACGCCGCGAACCCCCGGACAGGCCCGCACCTCGACCGTCCCGACCAGCGCACCGCCGGCCGAGCCCGCCCCGGCCGCCAAGCCGGTCGCGCCCGCTCCGGCTCCCGCCCGACCCGCCGCCAACAGCACGGGCAAGCCCTCCGCGGCGAGCGGTTCGTCGGTGACCTCCGCCGGGCTGCCCCGGCGCAGCGCCACCCCGCACGGGTCGCCCCTGCGGATGATGCCCCGCCCCGGACAGAAGCCGGACACCCAGCCCCAGGCCCGCGAGGACACCCCGCCCAGGCTCACCGGCGACGCCCGGGCCGAGCAGATCCGCGACGAGCTCGGCGACTTCTTCGACGGCGAGCGCGAGGCCCGAGAGGGCGGCGAGGGCGGAGACGAGCCCAAGGACGAGAAGAAGTGACGGATCCCGACCCCGTCCAGGGCGCCCCTCCCGGCGTGCCCCCGCATACACCAAAGCAGCGAACACGAACCTCGGCCCAGGCAGGTAAGGCACAGCGATGACTGAATCCGTGAACGACAGTGTTGAGAACTTCTCCTGGCTCATCGACCGCTTCGTCCGCGACGTGCGCGGTGTCGAGCACGCCGTCGTCGTCTCCTCCGACGGCCTGGTCCTGACGCACTCCAGCGACTTCCCCGAGGAGCACGCCGAGCAGCTCGCGGCCATCGCCAGCGGTCTGCACAGCCTCGCCGTCGGCGGCGCCAACCTCTTCCAGAGGGGTGAGTGCGAACAGCTGCTGGTCCGCTTCAACCACGGCCACCTGTTCATCATGGCGATCAGCGACGGCTCCTGCATGGCGGTGCTCACCGCCCCGGGCACCGAGCTCAAGATCGTCGGCTTCCAGATGACCAAGCTCGTGGAGAACGTCGCCCACGTGCTCACGCCGCAGCTGCGCTCGCAGCTGCGCGAGGTCATCCAGAACTGACGACGGTGCCCGTTCGGGAGGAGAGGTTGCCTCGGCTATGAGCTTCCGCAGGCGAAGGAGTAACCGTGTCCGTCCGTTCACCTTCACGGGTGGGCGGACACGGTCGCGGCATCCGCTGATGGTGCAGACCCTGGTCTCGACGTCCGAGCCTGGGCAGGAACCTCCTGGCACCCTCATGCCGGAGTCGATCAGTATCTACAAGCTGTGCCGGGAGACCCGGTCGCTGGCCGAGGTCTCGGCCGAGTTGAACATCCCCCTGGGCGTCACCCAGGTTCTGGTCAGCGACTTGGCCGAACAGGACCTGGTGTACATCCACCCGACCATCACCGGCAGCAGTCCATCGGAAAACCAGGTTCTGGAGAGGGCTCTTCGTGGTCTCGAACGACTTTTCCAGTGACAAGAGGTCGAATCGCAAGAAGATGTCGAGCAAGATCGTCATCGCCGGGGGCTTCGGCGCCGGCAAGACGACCTTGGTGCGCTCGGTGTCGGAGATTCCCCCTGTCACAACCGAGGCGATCATGACCGAGGCCAGCATCGGTCATGACGACACCTCGATCACACCCGACAAGACGACCACCACCGTCGCGATGGACTTCGGTCGCATCACCATCGACGACGAACTGGTCATGTACATGTTCGGCACACCGGGTCAGGCGCGTTTCTGGTTCATGTGGGACGATCTGGTCCGGGGCGCGGTGGGCGCCGTCGTCGTGGTCGACTGCCGGAGGCTCGCGGACTCCTTCGACGCGGTCGACTACTTCGAGACGAACAAACGCATCCCCTACATCGTGGCGCTGAACAAGTTCGAGGGCCGCCTCGACTACACCTCCGAGCAGGTCCGCGAGGCGCTGGAGGTCAGTCCTGAGGTACCCATCATCGACTTCGACGCCCGGAACCGGTTGTCCGGGGGTGAGGTGCTCAAGACGCTGCTGCGGTACGCGTTGGAGCACAACCGCGCCAGCGAGCCCGTCGCCTGACGGACGGGGAGACGCCGGTCTTCCCACCGCCCCGCAGATTCCCCAGGAAAGTTAGCGACAATGCGCAAGATCCTTATCGTCGGTGCGGGCCACGCCGGCCTGCACCTGGCCCATGGGCTCCTCACCCATGGATACGACGTCACGGTGATCACGGGGCAGTCCTCGATGGAGATCCGGACGGGCAGGCCGTCGATCTCGCAGTTCACGTTCCCCACCGCCCTGGAGCACGAGCGAAACTTCAACCTCGACCTCTGGAGCGCACTGTCGCCGCAGATCAGGGAGCAGACGGTGCACCTGTACCCGGGCGGGGGCAGCCTCATGTCCTTCACCGGCAGGACGGGTGAGAACAACGACTACGCCGTCTCCATCGACAGGCGTGTGAAGATGGCCGACTGGCTGGAGTACTTCGAGGACCGCGGCGGCAAGGTCGTGATCCACGGTGTCACGGTCACCGACCTCGACTACTTCTCGCGGATGTTCGACCTGATCATCGTGGCGGTCGGCCACGGCGAGCTCGGCCAGCTCTTCGACTACGACGAGAGCAGGTTCTCAGGGGCCAGGCCGCGTGCGATCGCCCAGGCGCACGTCTACGACGTCTGGCCGGCCGAGGGCCAGGACGAGAACATCAGCTGGGCCGCGTCCGCCGCGGAGGCGGGCAACATCATCCTGCTGCCGATCCTCGGCCAGGACGGCCCCTGCCACTCGCTCGTCATGGTCGACAAGCGCGGCGGTCCCATGGACACCTGGCCCGACCGTCCCGGCCCGGAGGAGCAGTTGCGCCGGATGAAGGACCTCCTCCGCCGGTACGCTCCCGAGTACTTCGAGCGGGCCAAGGACGCGGTCCTGATCGACGGCAGGAACAGCACCCTGGTGGAGGACCTGACCCCCCAGGTGCGCAACCCCGTGGGGGTCCTCCCGTCCGGCGGACGCGTCCTCGGGATGGCGGACGTCATCGTGACCATGGACCCCTACGTGGGACAGAGCTGGAACAACTCCACCCGGTGCGCGGAGGCCTACCTGGAGGCCATCATCGAACGCGGTGACCAGCCCTTCGACGAGGGATTTCTGGTCCGCACCTTCGACCGTTTCTGGGAATTCGGTCTCTACAACCAGCAATGGTCCGAGATGTGCTCCACCTGGTGGGACCAGGGGGACATGTCCCCGCAGATGGTGGAGCTGCTGTCCGCCGCCGTGAAGTACCGGGAGATCTCCGACCGCTGGATCCAGGGGTGGGACTACTCTCCGGACTACGGCAAGTGGCTGCTGGACCCGGAGTTGGCCGCAGAGTACGTGGCTGAGGTGCGCGCACGCCACGGCGACTGACGCGTGCGTACCCAGCGGCCTGAGCCCGGTGTCCGGCGGACACCGGGCTCAGGCCGCTTTCTGTGGGAGGTGTCACTCGGTCACTCGCTGGACCGGAATTCAAGAAAGAAACGTCCGAAAATAAAGATTCCGTTGTCACCGGCTGTGAACTGTGGGTACTATCCTTCGGGTTGATGTCCGAAAGCGTGGCATGGTGAGTGGTGGGTCATTTGTTTCTTGAGGGCGAACTGTCCGTATGTGGACTGATTTGTTAGTGTCGTGCAAAGCCCTCTGCTGATGATGAGACCCGCGGTGAACTCCGGTAGTACCCTTCCTCTCCTCCGGAGTTGACGAAAACCTCCGCTCCCCCCGGCCGCACGGGGGCGCGGACCGCTAATCGACCATTCCTGGCCTGTACGAACACACAGCGGTGGCCCGTGCATTTGCACCGGAAGATCTCCGGTAGGCGGATTTCCGGCACACCGCGCGCGGAGCGAGGGGCCGGTGGTGTGAGATCGGAGACGACGATGGTGACGGGTGCGTGGACGACTCCTGGGGCCGATGAACCGATCGCGGTGGTCGGGCTCTCCCTCCGGCTCCCCGGAGCGTCGACTCCGGAGGCTTTCTGGCGGCTGCTGTGCGAGGGCAGGGAGGCGATCTCCGCCCCTCCCGAGCGGCTCGGCGTCGCCTCCGCCACGCGCGACCCCTACTGGGGCGGCTACCTCGACCGGGCCGAGGACTTCGACGCCGGATTCTTCGGGGTCTCGCCGCGCGAGGCACTGGCCATGGATCCCCAGCAGCGGCTCATGCTGGAGCTGAGCTGGGAGGCCGTGGAACGCGCACGCATCGCACCGGACTCCCTGCGGGGCACCGACACCGGTGTGTTCACCGGTGCCGTCGCCGCCGACTACGGCCTCCTGCAACAGCGTGCCGTGCCCGGCGGCGCCACCCACCACACGCTCACGGGCACCCAGCGCGGCATGATCGCCAACCGTGTCTCCTACGCCCTCGGACTGTCCGGGCCCAGCCTGACCGTGGACAGCGGACAGTCCTCGTCCCTCGTCAGCGTGCACGCGGCCATGGAGAGCCTGCGCCGGGGCGAGTGCGGTACGGCGCTGGCCGGCGGGGTCAACCTCATCGTCGTCCCCGAGAGCACCGAGAGCGTCGCCCGGTTCGGCGGGCTCTCCCCGGACGCGCACTGCTACACCTTCGACGCGCGCGCCAACGGCTACGTGCGCGGCGAGGGCGGCGCCGTGGTCGTGCTCAAACCCCTGGGCCGGGCCCTGGCCGACGGCGACCGCGTCCACGCGGTCCTGCGCGGCGGTGCCGTGAACAACTCCGGCCGGACCCCCTACCTCGCCCGGCCCGACGCCGCCGGCCAGGAGGGGGTCCTGCGCGCCGCCCATCGCAGGGCGGGGGTCGACCCGGCGCGTGTCGGCTACGTGGAACTGCACGGCACGGGCACCCCGGCGGGGGACCCGGTCGAGGCGGCCGCGCTCGGCGCGGTGTTCTCCGGCGGACGTGAGGAGCCGCTGCGTGTGGGGTCGGCCAAGACCAACGTCGGCCATCTGGAGGGCGCCGCCGGAATCGTCGGACTGGTCAAGACGGTGCTCAGCCTCTCCCACGGACAGCTCCCGCCGACACGCAACTTCACCCGGCCCCACCCCGGCATCGACCTGGAGGCGCTGCGGCTGAGCCCGCAGTTGCGGCGCGAGCCGTGGCCCGCGGACGCTCCGCTGGCGGGTGTCTCCTCCTTCGGCATGGGGGGCACCAACTGCCACCTGGTGCTCGGTCCGCCCCCGCCGGTCCACACGGACCGGTCCGGACCGGCGACGGGGGAAGGGGGCATCGACCCCGTCCCGTGGATCCTCACGGCCCGGTCCGAGGAGGCCCTGCGCGCCCAGGCCTCCTCCCTGCACTTCTTCGTGTCTTCGCGGCCGGGCCTGCGGGTGCAGGACGTGGGCCTGTCGCTGGCCACCACACGCACCGTGTTCGAGCACCGCGCGGTCGTCTTCGCCTCGGGCGGTGACGGCGCGCGGGAGCTGGAGTCGGTCGCGCCCTCGTCCGCTCCCGCCGACGAGGCCCAGGAGCGGCCCGTCCTGGTCTTCCCCGGACAGGGCGGCCAGTGGGAGGGGATGGCCCGGGACCTCCTCGACGGTGACGGCCTTCTGGCCCAGGTGTTCACCCGGCGCCTGCTGGAGTGCGAGCGGGCCCTCTCCCTCCACGTGGACTGGTCGCTGATCCAGGTACTGCGCGGCGAACCCGGGGCACCGGCCTACACCGGTCCGGGAGCGCGCGTGGACGTCGTCCAGCCGGTGCTGTGGGCGGTCATGGTCTCCTTGGCCAAGGTGTGGTCGGCGCTGGGCGTGGAGCCGGCGGCGGTCATCGGGCACTCCCAGGGTGAGATCGCCGCGGCGTGTGTGGCGGGAGCCCTGTCGCTGGAGGACGCCGCCAAGGTCGTGGCCCTGCGCAGCCGTGCCCTGACCTCGCTCGCCGGAAGCGGCGGCATGGCCTCGCTGGGGTTGTCCCCCGAACGGGCCGGGGAGCTCGTCGCGGGTGAGGAGGACCTCCACCTGGCCGCGGTCAACGGTCCCGAGTCGGTCGTGGTCTCCGGAAGTCCCGATGCGGTGCGCCGGGCCGTCGAGCTCTGCGTCGACCGCGGAGTCCACGGCGCCCTGGTCGACGTGGACTACGCCTCCCACTCCGCTCACGTGGAGCACATCCGCGAGGAGCTGCTCGCGTGCCTGGAAGGGGTCGAACCGCGCCCCGCCCGGGTGCCGTTCCTCTCCACCGTGACCGGAGGGCCCCTGGAGGGGGCCGAGGCGCGGACGGACGCGTCGTACTGGTACCGGAACCTGCGCGGTACCGTCCGCTTCGCCGACGCGGTGAACGCGGCCGTGGAGTCCGGCCACACCACCTTCGTCGAGGTGGGTCCGCACCCGGTGCTCTCCTTCGGCGTCGAGCGGACGCTGGACGCCCGCGGGGCGCGGGGCAGGGTGCTGCCGACCCTGCGCCGGGGGTCCGGTGACCAGGCGCAACTGCTGACCTCGGCGGCGCAGGCGTTCACCGCCGGGGTCGGCGTCGACTGGGCGGCACTGTTCGCGGGAACCGGCGCGAGCCGCGTCGACCTGCCGACCTACCCGTTCCAGCGCCAGCGTTACTGGCCGCACACCCACGCCCCGGCACCCGTCGAAGGGCCGTCGGCCGACGAACCCGACGCGTCCCCCGCCGCGCCCCTCGGTCAGGCCCGGAGCACCCGCGCGCTGGTGCGCGGGCACACCGCCCGGGTGCTCGGGCGGGCGTCCCTGGAGGCCTCGGACGAGCGCCGCGCCTTCCGCGACCTGGGCTTCGACTCGATGATGCTCCTCCAGCTCGGACGGGCGCTCTCCCGGGAGACGGGGGTCACCCTGGAGGAGACGGTCCTGTTCGGACTCCCCACCCCCTCCGCGCTCGCGGAGTTCCTGGTCGAGGAGGCGGGGGAGAAGGTGCCCGGGGCCGCCGGGCCGCCCTCCGCCCCGCCCGCGACCGCTCCCCCCGCGGCCGCGGCGGCCCCCGCCGTCACGGCGCCGGGCCTGGACGACGACCCGATCGCCATCACCGCGATGGCCTGCCGCCTGCCGGGCGGGGTGCGTTCCCCCGAGCAGTTGTGGCGGCTCGTCGACGACGGTGTGGACGCCATCGGGGACTTCCCCGACAACCGCGGCTGGGACCTGGAGAACCTGTACGACCCCGAACCCGGCGTCCCCGGACGCACCTACGCGCGCTCGGGCGGATTCCTGTACGACGCCGACCTGTTCGACGCCGGCTTCTTCGGGATCAGCCCCCGCGAGGCCGACGCCATGGACCCCCAGCAGCGACTGCTGCTGGAGACCTCCTGGGAGGCGATCCGGCGTGCCGGGATGAGCACGGACGACCTGCGCGGACGCCAGGTCGGCGTGTTCGTCGGCGCCATGCCCGCCGATTACGGGCCGCGCCTGGCCGACCCGGGCGCGGGCGACGACGGGGGGTACCGGCTCACCGGCAGCACCCTGAGCGTGGCCTCCGGCCGCGTCGCCTACGTCCTCGGCCTGCGCGGGCCGGCGCTGACCATCGACACCGCCTGCTCGTCCTCGCTCGTGGCCCTGCACCAGGCGGCTGAGGCGGTCCGCAGGGGCGAGTGCGAGATGGCCCTCGCCGGGGGAGCCACCGTCATGGCCACCCCCGGCATGTTCCTGGAGTTCTCCGCCCAGCGCGGGCTGTCGCCGGAAGGCCGCTGCCGGGCCTTCGGGGCCGAGGCCGACGGCACAGCCTGGGCCGAGGGAGCGGGCGTGCTCCTGCTGGAGCGCGCATCACGCGCCCGTCGCGCCGGGCGCCCGGTCCTGGCGCTGGTCAAGGGCAGCGCGGTCAACTCCGACGGGGCCAGCAACGGGCTGACCGCGCCCAACCCCGACGCCCAGGAGCGGGTGATCCGTCAGGCCCTGGCCTCGGCCGGGGTGGAGCCCGACGGGATCGACGCCGTCGAGGCGCACGGCACGGGCACCCGGCTCGGCGACCCGATCGAGGCCAAGGCGCTGATCTCGGTGTACGGCCGGGCGCGCGGGGGCTCCGCGGAGGACCTGCGGCTGGGCTCGCTCAAGTCCAACATCGGCCACGCTCAGGCCGCCGCCGGTGTGGCCGGGGTGATCAAGACGGTGGAGGCGCTGCGGTACGGGCGGCTGCCCCGGACGCTCCACGCCGACGTGCCCACGGACAAGGTCGACTGGGACGGCAGCGGCGTGCGGGTGCTCACCGAACCGGAACCGTGGCCGGACACCGGGCGCCCGCGCCGGGCCGCGGTGTCCTCCTTCGGGATCAGCGGTACCAACGCGCACGTGGTGCTGGAGGGCGTGGCCGACGAGGGCGCCGCGGTCATCGTCCCCGACGACCCCTTCCAACGCGAACGCCACTGGGTGGACGCCTCCGTCCGGGCCGGGGCCGGACCCGAACCGCGCGAGGCCGCTGAGCCGCTGCTCGACGAGGGTCTGGCGCTGGTCGACGGGCGCACCGTGTTCGCGGGGCGCATCGGCACCGACGGCCAGCCCTGGGTGCGCGACCACGGCATTCTCGGCCGGATCGTCGTGCCCGGCACGGCGCTGGTGGACCTGGCCGCGTACGCGGCCGACCGGGTCGGCTCCGCCACCGTGGCCGACCTGGTCCTGGAGGCGCCGCTGGTGCTGACGCGCGGCGAGGCAGCCGCGCTCCAGGTCACCGTTGGCGCCAGCGACGACCGGGGGCGGCGCGAGGTGCACGTCCACGCCCGCTCCGCGCGGGCCGCGTCGGACGCGCCCTGGGCCCGCTACGCCTCCGGAGTCCTCGCGGACGAGCCGGGGCCGGGTACCGGACCCGCCGACGCGGACGGCTCCGTTCCGGCGGACCCGTCCTGGCCCCCGGCCGACGCCGACCCGGTGACCCTTCGACCCGACTACACCAGTCTGGCCCGGCGCGGCTACGCCTACGGTCCGCTCTTCCAGGGGCTGAGGAGCGTGTGGCGGTGCGGGGGCGACATCCTTGCCGAGGTCGAACCGACCGACACGCCGTACACCGGCGGCCCCTTCCACGGCCCCCATCCGGCCCTGGCGGACGCCGCCCTGCACGCGATCCTGCTGTACGGCGGTAGCGGCGAGGACACGCTGACGGTCCCCTTCGCCTGGTCGGGGGTACGGGTGAGCGCCCTCGACGAGGAGGCCGCGCGCGGACGCCTGCGCGTGCGCGCCACCGAGCTGGGCGCCGACCGCTACCGCGTGCGCGTCTTCGACGAGGCAGGGAACACCGTCCTGGCCGTGGACGAGCTGGCCATGCGCGTGCTGGACGGGGACGCCCTCCCCGAACGCGACCCGTCCGAGGTGTCGGCCGTGTACGAGCTGGTGTGGGAGAAGGCCGCCGAACCCGGCTCCGCGCCCTCCGTCCCCACCGGGCTGCCCGGTTTGGACGCCGTGGGCCGGGACGGCGCGGTGCCGCCGGTGGTCTACACCGAACTGCCGGCCGCGGCGGTCTACGCCGAGGGCGGCACCTCGGTGCCCGAGTCCGTCCGCCAGGGGCTGGACGCGGTCCTGGGGACCATCCGGACCTGGCTCACCGACCCGCGCACCGAGCACTCCCGCCTGGTGGTGGTGACCTGGCGCGCGGTGGCCACAAGCCCCGGCACGCGGCTCAGCGGGTTCGCCGCGGCGCCTGTGTGGGGTCTGCTGCGGGCCGCCCAGAGGGAGCACCCCGGGCGTCTGGTGCTCGTGGACTCCGACGGGTCGGAGGACTCCCACCGAGTCCTGCCCGGAGCCGTCGAGCTCGGTGAACCGCAGATGGCCCTGCGCGCGGGCGCGGTCCTGGTGCCCCGGCTGACCGGGGCCGAAGACGACGGCTGGTTGACGCCCCCCGGCGCGCTGTGGCGCCTGGGCAGCAGCCGTCCCGGTTCGCTGGAGAACCTGGAACCGCTGCCGGCGCCGGAGGCCGGGGAGGAGCTCGGCCCGCACGAGGTGCGCGTCGCCGTCCGAGCCGCCGGCGTCAACTTCAAGGACGTGGTGGTCGCGCTCGGCATGGTCGAGGGGGACGGGGCGATTGGCCTGGAGGGCTCCGGGACCGTCCTGGAGACGGGCGCCGAGGTGACGGGCCTGAACCCGGGCGACCGCGTGGCGGGCGTGTTCGACGGGGCGTTCGGCCCGATCGCGGTAGCCGACGCCCGCAGGCTCGCCCGGGTCCCCGACGGATGGTCCTTCGAAGAGGCAGCGGCCGTGCCGGTCGCCTTCCTGACGGCCTACTACGCCCTGGTGGACCTGGCCGCGGTACGCCCGGGGGAGAGCGTCCTGGTGCACGCCGCGGCCGGGGGCGTGGGAACGGCGGCCGTCCAGCTCGCACGGCACATGGGAGCGCACGTGTTCGGTACGGCGAGCCCCCGCAAGTGGGCCGGTCTGGCCGAGTACGGGCTCGACGAGGAGAGGCTGTCCTCCTCCCGCGACCTGGAGTTCGAAGCACGGCTGCGCGCCGCCAACGGCGGGCGCGGCATGGACGTGGTCCTCAACTCGCTCAGCGGGGAGTTCGTGGACGCCTCCCTGCGGCTCCTGCGTTCCCCGGGCGACGGCGGGGGGCCGGGCGGCAGGCTCGTGGAGATGGGGCTGACCGACGTCCGCGACGTCCGCGACGTCGCCGCGGACTTCCCCGGACGCGGCTACGAGGCGTTCAAACTGACGGACGTGGCCCCGGAGCGGATCGGCCAGATGCTCGGGCGGGTCCTGGAGCTCTTCTCCAGCGGCACGCTCCAACCCCCTCCGGTCACCGTCCACGACCTCCGCGACGCCAAGGACGCCCTCCGCGGCCTCCAGCGGGGGGAGACCGTCGGCAAACTCGTCCTGACCGTTCCGGCGCCCTTCCCGCAGGAGCGCACCACGCTGGTCACCGGCGGCACCGGCACCCTGGGGCACCGGGTGGCACGCCACCTGGTCACCGGTTACGGCGTGCGCGACCTGCTGCTCGTCAGCCGGAGCGGCCCCGAGGCGCAGGGCCAGGAGGCGCGCACGGCCGAACTGGAGGCACTCGGGGCCCGGGTGAGCGTGGCCGCCTGCGACGCCGCGGACAGGAAGGACCTGGAGCGGGTCCTGGACGGGCTCCCGGCGGACCGCCCGCTCGGCGCGGTGGTGCACACCGCCGGCGTCCTCGACGACGCCACCGTCACCTCGCTCACCGGCGAACAGGTCGACAGGGTGCTGCGCCCCAAGGTCGACGCCGCGTGGAACCTGCACGAGCTGACCGCGGAGGCCGACCTGGGCGCCTTCGTGCTGTTCTCGTCGGTGGCCGGAACCCTGGGCACCGCCGGACAGGCCAACTACGCCGCGGCCAACGTCTTCTGCGACGTACTGGCCCACCACCGCCGGGAGCACGGCCTGCCCGCCACCTCCCTGGCCTGGGGGCTGTGGGCCGGGGCCAGCGGGATGACGGGCCACCTGGACAGGACCGACCTCGGTGTCCTCGGCCGGACGGGACTGCTCCCGATGCCCGAGGACGAGGCCCTGCGGCACCTGGACACCGCCCTGCTGCGGAACATGGTCCACTGCGTGCCCGCCCTGTTCGACCCCGCCGCCGGCACCGGTACCGGCGTGCTCCGGGGCCTGGGCGGGCGGTCCCCGGAGAGTGCGCGCGCACCCGGGGGCGAGAGGGGGGCGAAGAAGGACGCCGCCGAGCGGTTCTCCGCGCTGTCCGGGCCCGAGCGCGAGCGCGCGCTGCTCACCGAGGTCCGCACGCACACCGCCGTGGTCCTCGGCCACGGACCCGACGTCAGGACCTCGCGGGTGGGCGCCGACCGGCCCTTCACCGACCTGGGTCTGGACTCGCTCACGGGCGTGGAGCTGCGCAACCGGCTCAGCGCCTCGACAGGTGTGCGGATCCCGGCCACCGCGGTCTTCGACCACCCCACCCCGCGTGCCCTGGCCGCGTTCCTCCTGCTGCTGTTCCCCGAGTCCCCGGACCGGGACGCGGCCGGGGAGGACGGCTCCGGGTCCGGTGCCGGAGCCGGGAACCCGGACACCGGCATCGACACCATGGAGGTGGACGAACTCGTCACCCTCGCACTCCGGGGGCAGCACGATCCCCACCACGCTGGACAGGAGACGGCAGTTGACCACTGATGACGCACGCCTGGTCGCGGCGCTCCGTGCCGCGATGAAGGAGAACGCGCGGCTGCGCGAGGAACTGGACCGCTCGACCCGGCCCGAACCGATCGCCATCGTCGGGATGGGGTGCCGCTTCCCCGGAGGAGCCGACACCCCCGAGGGGTTGTGGGACATCGTCTCGCGGGGACGCGACGCGGTGCGCCCCTTCCCCGCCGACCGGGGCTGGGACCTGGAGGAGCTCCTCGTCGGGCGTTCCGGGGAGCCGCGTTCCTCGACCGGTCAGGGCGGGTTCCTCGACCGCCCGGCCGCCTTCGACGCCGAGTTCTTCGGGGTCTCCCCGCGTGAGGCGGTGGCGACCGACCCGCAGCAGCGGCTCCTGCTGGAGACCGCCTGGGAGGCGGTCGAACGGGCCGGGATCGACCCGGAGTCGCTGGCCGGCTCCGAGACCGGCGTGTTCGTGGGCACCATGGCCCAGGAGTACGGGCCCCGGCTGCTGGACGCCTCCTCCGACGGCTTCGCGCTCACCGGCTCCTCGCCCAGCGTCGCCTCCGGCCGGGTGTCCTACACCCTGGGCCTGACCGGCCCCGCGGTCACCGTGGACACGGCGTGCTCGTCCTCGCTGGTGGCCCTGCACCAGGCGGTCCGGAGCCTGCGCGGCGGGGAGTGTTCGTTGGCCCTGGCCGGGGGCAGTTGCGTCATGGCCTCCCCCGGGCTGTTCACCGAGTTCTCCAGGCAGGGGGGCCTGGCCCCCGACGGCCGCTGCAAGGCCTTCTCCGCGGACGCCGACGGCACCGGCTGGGCCGAGGGCGTGGGCATGATCCTGTTGGAGCGGCTCTCCGACGCCCGACGCAACGGGCACACGGTCCTGGCGGTCGTGCGCGGCAGCGCCGTCAACCAGGACGGGGTCTCGAACGGGATCATGGCCCCGAACGGACCGTCACAGCAGCGCGTCATCGCACGGGCCCTGGAGGAGGCGGGCCTCACCCCGGGCGACGTAGACATGGTGGAGGCGCACGGCACCGGTACCAGGCTGGGCGACCCGATCGAGGCGCAGGCGCTCATCGCCGCCTACGGCCGGGGCCGCCCCGAGGACCGCCCCCTCTGGCTGGGTTCGCTCAAGTCCAACATCGGCCACGCGCAGTCGGCCGCCGGAGTCGGGGGCGTGATCAAGTCCGTCATGGCGCTGCGCCACGGAGTCCTGCCCCGGACCCTGCACGCGGAGGAGCCCTCGCCCCTGGTGGAGTGGGCCGGGAGCGGTGTCCGGCTGCTGACCGAGGCCAGGCCCTGGCCCGAGGCCGGCAGGCCGCGGCGCGTCGGGGTCTCGTCGTTCGGGATGAGCGGTACCAACGCGCACCTGGTCCTCGAACAGGCTCCCGACGACGCCGTGCCGGAACCGCGCCCGGCGGGCGCCGCGGGCCCCGTCCCGTGGGTGCTGTCCGCGCGCAACGAGGCCGCGCTGCGCCAACAGGCGGCCCGGCTCGCCGACCTGCTGCGCCTGTCCCCCGAGACCGCGGCCGAGGACGTGGGCTGGTCGCTGGCCACCGCACGGTCCGGGTTCCCCCAGCGGGCGGTCCTCCTGGCCGACGACCGGGCCGAGGCACTGGAGGCGCTGGACGCCTTCGCCGACGTGAGGCCGGCGCCGGGCGTGATCCGCGGCCGCACCGTGGCCGAGCCCCGCACCGCGTTCGTCTTCCCCGGGCAGGGGGCCCTCGACGCGGAGCTGGACCTGGGCGCCCTCATCGACGCGCAACCCCGGTTCGCCGAGGCCGTCCACGAGTGCGAGAAGGCGCTCTCGCCCTACCTCGACTGGTCGGTGACGGCGGCGCTGCGCGGCGGTCCCGGCGCTCCCGACACCGGCCGTCCCGACGTGGCCCAGCCGCTGCTGTTCACGGTCATGGTCTCGCTCGCCCGGCTGTGGCGGTCCCACGGCGTCGAGCCCTCCGCCGTGGTCGGCCACTCGCAGGGGGAGATCGCCGCCGCGCACGTCGCGGGTGTCCTGACCCTGGAGGACGCCGCCGCGGTGGTGGCCCTCCGGAGCAGGCTCGTCCTGCCCCTGGTGGGGAGCGGCGGAATGCTGGCGCTGCAACTGCGTCCCGGACAGGAGCCCCCCTCGCTGGAGCGCTGGAGCGGCAGACTGGACGTGGCCGCCCACAACGGACCGAGCGCGGTCGTGGTCGCCGGGGACGACGGTGCGCTCGGGGAGCTCTCCCAGTGGTGCGCCGAGGAGGGCGTCCTCGCCTTCCCCGTCGCGGCGGACTTCGCCGCGCACTCCCGGCAGGTCGACGCCCTGCGGGCGGAGCTCCTGACCGCGCTCGCCGGGATCCGCCCGGGGCAGGGGGAGCTGCCGCTGTACTCCACCGTTCACGGTGCCCGGATCGACGGCACCACCATGGACGCCGAGTACTGGTACCGCAACATCCGCCAGACCGTGCGGTTCGAGGAGGCCGTACGCGCCATGGCGGAGGACGAGTTCACCACGTTCGTCGAGATGGGTCCGCGGCCGGTCCTGACCATCGGCGTCCAGCAGACGCTGGAGTCCGCCGGAGCGAACGGCGGCGAGACCGCCGTCCTCGGCGCGTTCCACGGCAGGGCCAGCGGTCCCCGGGAGTTCCTGGCGGCCCTCTCCGAGACGTGGGTGTGCGGCACCGTCCCGGACTGGTCGGTGGTGTTCTCGAAGTACAACCCGCGCGTGGTCGAGCTGCCCACGTACCCGTTCCAGCACCGGGACTACTGGCTGGACCCCGCACCCCGCTCCGCCGCGACCCCGCCGGACGCCCCTGCGGAGCGGGTGCCCGCGGACACCGGGGCCTCCCCGCGCGGGAGCCTGTCCGCGCTGTCGGAGCTGTCCGAGCGCGAGCGCGAGGAAGCCGTGGTCGCGTTGGTCCGTGAACACGTGGCGGCCGTGCTCGGCTTCGCCTCGCCGGAGCAGGTGGACGTCCGGCGCGGCTTCCTGGACGCGGGCGGCACCTCCCTGGGAGCGGTGCGCCTGCGCAACGCCCTGAACGCGGCGACGGGCCTGGAACTACCGGTGACCGCCGCCTTCGACCACCCCACACCGCTGACCCTCGCCCGGCACCTGCTCTCCCTGCTGCTCTCCTCCGGCGACGGCGGCACCGCCGACCCGACCACCGCCCTGGACCGGCTCCGATCGGCGGTGCGGGCCACGGACCTGCCCGGCGCCGAACGCGAGGCCGTGGCGGCGGGACTCCGCGATCTGCTGTACACGCTCACCGAAGGCCGGGGGGCGACGACGGACGGTACCGAGGAACTGGAAGGCGCGAAGGATGACGAGCTCATCGAGCTCATCGGCAAGGAATTCGGAATCTCCTAGCAGCCGTACGCTCCCGCACCCGAAGTTGGTCTCCCATGACGCATGAGGACAAGTTCCAGACACTGGCCCGCCGGCTCGCGATCGAC
Source organism: Nocardiopsis sp. RV163 (assembly GCF_001029525.1). Lineage (NCBI taxonomy): Bacteria > Bacillati > Actinomycetota > Actinomycetes > Streptosporangiales > Nocardiopsidaceae > Nocardiopsis > Nocardiopsis sp. RV163. Next base: position 16,480 of record NZ_LEKI01000036.1, read on the forward strand.
CTGCGCCACGCCCGCGGCCGTATCGACGAGATGGAGGAACGGCGGCACGAGCCGATCGCCGTGGTCGGTATCGGTTGCCGCTACCCGGGGGAGGTGGGCTCCCCCGACGACCTGTGGGAGCTCGTCGAGCGGGGCGCGGAGGGCCTCACCGACTTCCCCACCGACCGGGGCTGGGAACTGGACACGCTGTTCGACAGCGATCCCGCCACCCCCGGGACGAGCTACCTGCGCAGGGGCGGCTTCCTGCACGGGGCCGCCGGGTTCGACGCCGGGTTCTTCGGGATCGGCCCCCGTGAGGCCACCGCCATGGACCCGCAGCAGAGAGTGGCGCTGGAGACCTCCTGGGAGGCCGTCGAACACGCGCGCATCGACCCCGCGACCCTGCGCGGCACCTCCACCGGGGTGTTCCTGGGCATGGTCGGCCAGTCCTACGGCCCGTCCATCCGACAGGCGGGGGAGGAGCTGGAGGGCTACCTGCTGACCGGCGGCATGTCGGCCGTCGCGGCCGGCCGGGTGTCCTACACCCTGGGCCTGGAGGGCCCCGCGCTGACCCTGGACACCGCCTGCTCCTCCTCGCTGGTCGCGCTCCACCTGGCCGCCCGCTCCCTGAGGGAGGGCGAGTGCGACCTCGCCCTGGCCGGAGGCGTCAGCGTGTACACCAACACCGGCCCCTGGGTCGCCTTCAGCCGCCAGCGCGGACTCGCCCCGGACGGCCGCTGCAAGGCCTTCTCCTCCGGTGCCGACGGTACGAGCTGGTCCGAGGGGGCGGGCATGCTCCTCCTGGAAAGGCTCAGCACGGCCCGGAGCAACGGTCGCCGCGTGCTGGGGGTGCTGCGCGGCAGCGCCGTGAACCAGGACGGTGCCAGCAGCGGGCTGTCGGTGCCCAACGGAACGGCCCAGCAGCGCGTGATCCGGGAGGCCCTGGCCGACGCACGGCTCGCTCCCGGTGAGGTCGACCTGGTGGAGGCGCACGGGACGGGAACGACGCTGGGCGACCCCATCGAGGCCAACGCGCTGCTGTCCACCTACGGGCGGGACCGCCCCGCCGACAGGCCCGTCGGCGTGGGGTCGCTGAAGTCCAACATCGGCCACGCCGGGGCGGCGGCGGGTGTGGGCGGCGTGATCAAGGCGATCATGGCGATGCGGCACGGCGTCCTGCCCCGCACCCTGCACGTGGACGAGCCCAGCGCCCACGTGGACTGGGGGTCCGGGGCGCTGGCGCTGCTGACCGAGGCCGCGCCGTGGCCGCGGACCGGCCGTCCGCGCCGCGCAGCCGTGTCCTCGTTCGGGGTGAGCGGGACCAACGCCCACGTGGTCCTCGAAGAGGCCCCGGAGGACTCCGAGCCCGCACCCGCGAACGGGAGCGGCCCGGCCCCGCTGGAAACGGACACGGTTCCGTGGCTGGTCAGCGCACGGTCGGAGGCGGCGCTGCGCGCCCAGGCCGCCCGCCTGCACGACCACCTCGCGAGGCGTCCCGAACTCGACCCCGCCGACGTCGGATGGTCCCTGGCCGCCACCCGCTCGGAGTTCGAGCACCGGGCGGTGGTGACGGCGCGGGACCGGGAGGGCCTCCTCCGGGGCCTGGACGCCATCGGCAGGGCCGCCCCTGACGACGGCGTCCACCGGGGCACCGCCGTCCGGGAGCGCGCCGTGTTCGTCTTCCCCGGCCAGGGCTCCCAGTGGAAGGGCATGGCCGTCGACCTGATGGCCGCCTCCCCCGTCTTCGCCCGCACGATGGCCGACTGCGAGCGCGCGCTGTCACCGTTCGTGGACTGGTCGCTCGCGGCCGTGCTCAGACAGGACGAGGGAGCCGCGGCCCTGGACCGCGACGACGTCGCGCAACCGGCTCTGTGGGCCGTGATGGTCTCGCTCGCCGCGCTGTGGCGGTCCCTCGGCGTCGAGCCCTCCGCCGTGGTCGGCCACTCCCAGGGGGAGATCGCGGCGGCGTGCGTGGCCGGGGCGCTCTCGCTCGACGACGCGGCCAGGGTCGTGGCGCTGCGGAGCCGGGCGGTCCTGGAACTCGCCGGCACCGGGGCGATGGCCTCGGTCGCGCTCGGCTCCGAGGAGTTGGGCGAGCGCGTGGCCGAGTTCGGCGGCCGGGTGCACGTCGCCGTCGTCAACGGCCCCGCCTCCACCGTCGTCGCGGGAGAGCCGGAGGCGGTGCGGAGCCTGGTGAAGGAGTACGAGGCCCGGGGCGTGCACGCCCGCCTGGTCCCGGTCGAGTACGCCTCCCACACACCGCACGTGGAGCGTCTCCGGGACAGGGTCCTCACGGCCCTGGCCGGTGTCGTCCCCCGGCGGCCCGACGTCCCGGTCTACTCCTCCCTGACGGGCGGACCCCTCGGCGACACGCCCATGGACGCCGACTACTGGTACCGGGGCCTGCGCCACCGGGTCCGCTTCGAGGAGACCGTCGGCGCGCTGCTCCGCGACGGACACGGCGCGTTCCTGGAGGTGTCCCCGCACCCGGTGCTCGGCACGGCCGTCCAGGAGACCTGCCAGGAGGCGGGCGCCGACGGCGCCGTGGCACTGGGCACCCTGCGCCGCGACGAGGGAGGGCCCGAGCGCTTCCTCGCCTCGCTCGCGCAGGCGCACGCGCACGGCGTCGCGGTGGACTGGTCCCGGCTGTTCGGCGGACGCCGGAAGGTGGACCTGCCGACCTACGCCTTCCAGCACCGCCACCACTGGGCCGTCGACGGGGCCGAGGGCGCGGACGTCACCCGTGCGGGGCTGAGCGGCGCCGACCACCCCATGCTCGGCGCCGCGGTCTCCCTGGCGTCCGGCGACGAGTACCTGTTCACGGGCCGGATCGGCCTGGAGAGCCACCCCTGGCTGGCCGACCACGTCGTGCTGGACATGGTCCTGGTTCCCGGCACCGCCTTCCTCGAACTCGCCCTGCACGTCGGCGAACGCGTCGGGTGCCCGCGCGTGGAGGAACTGGTCCTGCACACCCCGCTGCGGCTCCCGACCCGAGGGGGCGTACAGCTCCAGCTCAGGGTCGGCCCGCCGGACGCCAACGGCGCCAGGCCGCTCGCCGTGCACTCCCGGCCCGGAGGCGGCGACGACGGCCCCTGGACCCAGCACGCGAGCGGCCAGGTCACCCGGCCCCGGCCGGAGCAAGGGGTTCCGGAGCAGGACGCGTCCTGGCCGCCGAAGGGCGCCGTCCCGGTGCCGGTGGACGACTTCTACCCCCGCATCGCCGAGATGGGCAACGCCTTCGGGCCGGTCTTCAGCAGTATGCGGGCGGTGTGGCGGGACGGCGACGACCTGTACGCGGAGGTCCGGCTGCCGGAGGGGGCGCGGGCCGACGCCGCCCGGTTCGGCGTGCACCCGGCGCTGATGGACTCCTCGCAGCACCCCCTCGCCCTCCCGCACACCTCCGCCCCCTCCGGCGGCCCGAGCCTCGCCGAGGCGGCCGGCCTCCCCTTCGCCTGGTCCGACGTCACCCTCCACGCCACCGGGGCGGCGCACGTCAGGGTCCGTCTGTCCCGGACGGAACAGGACTCGGTCTCCCTGGAGCTCACCGACCCCTCGGGCCGCCCCGTCGCCTCCGTCGGATCCCTGGTCATACGTCCCATCAGCCCCCAGCAACTGGCGGCGGCCACCCGCGGGGGAGGGGACGACCTGTTCCGGGTCACGTGGTCCGAACCCACCGGCGCGCCCGCGTCCGCCGACGGCCCCCGGCCCCTCGCGGTCGTGGGTCCCGACCCCCTGGCCGTCGCGGACGTCCTCGCGGCGGCGGGCCACCCGGTCCGGTCCCACCAGGACGCCGACGCGCTCCACGCGGCCCTGGCGGCCGGGGACCCCGTTCCGTCCGCCGTGGTCGTGCCGTGCGCGGCCACCGATCCCGAGGACACCGCCGAGGCCGCCTACACCGCCACCTACCGGGCGCTGGACCGGCTCCAGGGCTGGCTGCTCGACGAACGCTGCGAGGACCTCCCCCTGGTCCTGCTCACGCGGGGCGCCGTCAGCGCCGCGGAGGGCGACCACGTACCGGACCTGGACCACGCGCCCCTGTGGGGGCTGGCCCGCACCGTGCAGATGGAGTTCCCCGGCAGGTGCTCCATCGTCGACGTGGACGACGCGGGGTCCGCGCCGACGGCCCTGGCGGCGGTACTGGACGCAGGGGAGCCCCAGGCCGCCGTCCGCGGCGGCACGGTGCTCGTCCCGAGGCTGGACCGCGCCGCGCCGAGGGAGGAGCGGTCGCTGGACCTGGGATCGGACGGGACCGTGCTCGTCACCGGCGCCAACGGAACGGTCGGCGGCGTGATCGTCCGCCACCTGGCCGCCGAGTGCGGAGCACGCCACCTGCTCCTGGTCAGCCGCAGCGGGCGGGACGGCACCAGCCCCGAACTCCAGGCCGACCTGGCCGGGCTCGGGGCCACCCTGTCCTTCGCCTCCTGCGACACCGCCGACCGCGACGCCCTGCGCCAGGTCATCGCCTCGGTTCCCCCGGACCGGCCGCTCAGGTCGGTCGTCCACATCGCCGGCACCGTCGGCGGAGCCGTCTTCACCGCGCTCACCAGGGAACACGTCGACCACGTGATGCGGCCCAAGGTCGACGCCTCCTTGAACCTGCACGAGCTGACGCGCGACCTGGACCTGCGGGAGTTCGTCCTTTTCTCCTCGGCGGCCAGCACGCTGGGCAACCCCGGCCAGGCCAACTACGCGGCGGCCAACGTCTACCTCGACGCCCTGGCGCACCGGCGCCGCGCCCAGGGCCTGCCCGCCACCACCATCGGATGGGGCATGTGGGCCGAGCGCAGCCAGCTCACGGTGCGGTTGGACGACACCGACCTGCACAGGTACTCGCGGATGGGCATGAGCGAACAGATCGCCACCGAGCGGGGGAAGGCGCTCTTCGAGGAGGCCCTGGCCACGGACGCGGCCCACCTCCTGGCGGTGCCGCTGGACGTCGCGGGGATGTCCCAGCGGAGCATGAGGGGCGCCGACGTCCCGACGATGCTGCGCGCGCTGGTGCGCCGGCCGCGCCGCAGGGCGGCTGGGCTGACGGCCGACTCCGGTGACCTGCGCCGCCGTCTGGCCGGGGCGGACACCGAACAGCGCGGACAGCTCGTCCTGGACCTCGTGCGGGAGGCCACGGCCGAGGTGCTCGGGCACTCCGCCCCCCAGGACGTGCCGGTCGACCGGGACTTCCTGGAGATCGGCTTCGACTCGCTCACCGCGGTCGAGCTCCGCAACCAGCTCCGCTCCCTGACCGGACTGCGCCTTCCCGCCGGGCTGGCGTTCAAGCACCCCACGCCCACGGCCGTGGCGGGTTTCCTCCTGGAGAGCCTGCCCGCCCCGGACGAGGCGGCCCCTCGGACGCGCGGGGCGTCGGGGGCTCCCGAGGCGGACGGGCTGGGGACGCCGGACGGCCTCGTCGCGCTCTTCGAGGAGTTCTGCCGTCAGGGCAGGACCGCGGAGGGCATGCGGCTGCTGGACACGGCAGGGCTGGTGCGTCCCGCCTTCTCCGAGGCGGAGGGCTACGTCGGCGCCCGAGGTCCGGTCGTGCTGTCGAGCAAGGAGGCCGACTCCTCCGTCCTGGTGTGCCTGCCGTCCATCGTCCTGGCCTCCGGACCCCAGGAGTTCGCCAGGTTCGCCGGCGGCGTGCGCGGTCTGCGGGAGGTCAAGGTCGTCCCCCACCCGGGTTTCCGGGACGGGGAACCGCTGCCGGACACGCTGGCGGCGGCCCTGTCGGCGCAGGCCGACGCCGTCGCCCGCTGCGCCGACGGGCGCCCCTTCGTCCTCGTCTCCCGCTCCTCCGGCGGGCCGGTCGCGCACGCCGTGGCCCAACTCCTGGAGGAGCGCGGTGTGCGCCCGGCGGCCCTGGCGCTGCTGGACCCGCCGCACCCGGACGACGAGGCGGTCCTGCCGACCACGGAGGCCCAGATGCTCCAGCGCGGCGGCGCCCTGGGCATCGTCGACAGCGCCCGCCTCACCGCGATGGGACGTTACATGCGGCTGTTCGCCGACGTACGCCTCGGGTCCGTCGCGGCGCCCTCGGTGGTCCTGCGGCCGGAGGACCCCATCACCGACCGGGACGGAGCCCCCATCCCCCCGTTCAGCTGGGCGCCCCCGCACGAGCGGATCACCGTTCCCGGCGACCACTTCACGATGTTGGAGGACCACGCCGACATCGTCGCCCGGGTGCTGCACGACTGGTTGTCGGAGCGCGGTCTGTGAACGGCCCTCCCCGCACCCGCGTACCGTCTCCCCCGGCGGTACCCCGCACAGAAGACAGGAGGCCCTGATGCCCACGCAGGAGGCGCCGCCCAGCCCGGGCGGACACCGGATCACGGTGATCGGAGCCGGCACCATGGGCGCCGGGATCACCTCCCTCATGCTCGGCCACGGCGTGCCCGTGACGCTGGTCGACGTCGACCCGGCCGCCCTCGACGGGGCGCGCGACAGGATCGCGTACCACGGGCGCGTCGCCCGGTTGATGGGGGCCGCACCGGAGGGGGTGCGGCCCGGCGCGCTCGACACCACCACCTCACTGGAGACCGCGGCCGAGGCCACGGTCGTCATCGAGGCCGTCACCGAGGACGAGGACACCAAGGCCGCGCTCCTCACGGAGGTGGGCGCCAGGACCAAGCCGGGCACGGTCCTGATCACCAACACCTCGTCCATCCCCGTGGACCACCTCGCCGGACACCACCCCCGCCCCGACGAGGTGGTGGGCACCCACTTCATGAACCCGCCCTACCTGATCCGCACGGTGGAGGTCATCAGGGGCCCGCGGACCTCGCGGCACACCCTGGACGCCCTCGACGGCCTGCTGCGCACGCTGCGCCGGGAGTCCGTCACCGTGTCCGACGCGCCGGGGTTCGTCACCAGCCGCCTGCTGCACCCGATGATCAACGACGCCGCCCGGGTGGTCCAGGAGGGCACCGCCAGCGCGGAGGACGTCGACGCGCTCATGGTCGGCTGCCTCGGCCACCGGACGGGGCCGCTGCGGACCGCGGACATGATCGGCCTGGACAACCTCGTCGACTCCCTGTGGGTCCTGCACGAACGCACCGGCGACGAGCGCTGCCGCCCCTGCGACCTCCTCCTGGAGAAGGTCGGGGCGGGAGACCACGGCCGTAAGAGCGGCCGCGGTTTCTTCACCTACGAACGGACGGAGCAACTGTCATGACCACGCCCGCACAGACACCCCGGAGCCACGGGCAGATCGAGGCCGACCTCATCACCTTCCTGGAGGGCCGGACCAGGGCGTCGTGGGACGAGGACGTCGACCTGTTCGCCACCGGCGGCCTGTCGTCGATGTTCGCCATGGAACTCGTCGTGCACCTGGAGCAGGCCCACGGGGTCTCCATCCGCGGCGGCGACCTGAAACTCGACAACTTCCGCACGGTCCGGACCATGGCCGCCCTGGTCCGGCGGCTGAAGGCCGACGAGGACACCGATGGCTGACGACGTGACGGCCCTCGCGGCGCGGGTCAGCGAGGTCGTCGGGGACCGTGCCGACGCGTGGGACCGCTCCGGGGAGCTGCCCGGACCGGTGCTGCGCGAACTCTCCTCCGGCGGTCTGCTGTGCCCGCAGGTCCCATCCCGGTACGGCGGCCGCGGGCTGGACAGCCGTGAGGGCGGGGAGCTCACCGCGCACGTGGGCAGCCTGTGCAGCTCCGTGCGCAGCGTCATGACCTCGCAGCAGATGGTCGCGGGCAGCGTCGAGCGGCTCGGGAACGGGGACCAGCGCGACCGCTACCTGCCGCTCCTGACGGGCGGGCGGATCGCCGCGGCCGCCTTCAGCGAGCCCGGCGCGGGCAGCGACCTCTCGGCCATGGCGACCACCATCCGGGCCGAAGGGGACACGGTGGTGGTCGACGGGCGCAAGTCGTGGATCACCACGTCGGCCTACGCCGACATGCTCCTGGTGTTCGGCCGGTTCGGGGACGCGGCGGCCGCGGTCGTCGTTCCCGCCGACGCCCCCGGCGTCACCGTCGAGAGGATCTCCGACCCCCTGGGCTGCCGGGCCGCCGGGCACGCCGACGTCACCTTCGACGGCGTGCGCGTGTCGGCCGACGCCGTGCTCGGCGGCGGCGGGCTCCCCCTGCCGTTCCTGGTCACGGCCGCCCTGGCGCACGGCCGCATGTCGGTGGCCTGGGGGTGCGTGGGCATCCTGCGCGCCTGCCTGTCCGAGGCGGCCCGGCACGCCCGTACCCGCGAACAGTTCGGCGTCCCGATCGCCCGGCACCAGTTGGTCGCGCGCCACCTGGCCGAGATCTACACCGCCGAACAGATCGCCACCCGCGCGTGCGAGCACGCCAGCGGCCGCTGGGAGGCCGGTTCGCCGGACATGGTCACCGCCACCGTGCTGGCCAAGCACGTCAGCGCCACCCACGCGGTCTCCGGCGCGAGTGCGGCGCTGCAGGTCCTGGCGTCCGCGGGGGCCCGCGACGGCCACACCGTGGCGCGCGCCCACCGGGACGCCCGGATGATGGAGATCATCGAGGGCAGCAGCGAGATGTGCACACTCCTCCTGGCCGACCACGCCCTTGCCACCGCCGACTGAACCATTCCCGAAGCGAAGAGGAGGAGCAACGGTGAGCGCAGACACGCAGAGCCGCGATCCGGCGCTGGTGAAGTGCCTGGTGTGGGACCTCGACAACACGCTGTGGCGGGGGACCATCCTGGAGGGGGACGAGCCGGTCCTGGCCGAGGAGCTCCGCGACGTGGTGGTCGAGCTGGACTCCCGCGGCATCCTCCAGGCGGTCGCGAGCAAGAACGACCACGACATGGCCTGGGCCTGGCTGGAGAAGCTCGGAGTGGCCGAGTACCTCGTGCTTCCCCGCATCGGCTGGGGCCCCAAGTCGCAGTCGGTACGGGCCATCGCGGACCGGCTGAACTTCGCCCACGGGGCGGTCGCCTTCATCGACGACCAGCCCGCCGAACGCGCCGAGGTCGAGTTCTCCCTCCCCGAGGTCCGCTGCTACACGGCGGAGCAGGCCGCGTCCCTGCCGGAGATGCCGGAGTTCAGCCCGCCCGTGGTCACCGTGGACGCGCGGCGAAGGCGCACGATGTACCAGGCGGGGTTCGCCCGCGAGGAGGCACGGACGGACTTCACCGGCCCCGACGAGGAGTTCCTGCGCTCCCTGGGCCTGGTGATGGGCATCGGTAGGGCCGGCGGGGAGGACCTGTCCCGGGTCGAGGAACTGACCGTGCGGACCAGCCAGATGAACGCCACCGGAGTGCACTACTCCGACGCCGTACTGCGCGGGCTGCTGTCGGACCCCGGGCACGAGGTGCTGGTCGTCACCCTCGCGGACCGCTTCGGCCCCCACGGGGCCGTCGGAGTGGTGCTCCTGGAGAGGCACCCGGCGGTGTGGCACCTGAAACTGCTGGCGACCTCCTGCAGGGTGGTCTCCTTCGGTGCGGGCGCCGCGATCCTGAACTGGCTGGTCGACCAGGCCGCGCGCGGTGGGAGGCACCTCGTCGCGGACTTTCGGCCCACGGAGCGCAACCGGATGATGGAGATCGCCTACCGGTTCGCCGGATTCACCGACGACCCCTGCCCGTGCTCCGGGGAGGTGGCCGGGACCGCCGAGGAGGGGGTCCAGAGGCTGCACCTGGAGGCCGAGCGCCGCGAACCCCCCGCCACGCTCAGGATCGAGGCCGCGGACCTGGGGTGAGGACCCGCCGGGTGGAGGCCACCCGGCGGCGCCCTCCCTACCGTTTGCGGACCAGGGTGATCCCGTCGGCCATGGGGACGAGGGAAAGGTCCACCCGCTCGTCGCGGTGCAGGGCCTCGTTCAGCTCACGGATCGCCTCCGTGTCCGGGTCCCGCGCGTCCCCGTCGGCCACGCGGCCGGAGAAGAGGGTGTTGTCCACGACGATGAGACCGCCGGTGCGCACCAGCGGGAACGAGCGCTCGTAGTAGACCGGGTAGTTCTTCTTGTCGGCGTCGATGAAAACCATGTCGAAACTGCCCGGTCCCTGTTTCCCGGCCAAATCCGAGAGCGTTTCCGCGGCGTCCCCCACCCGCAGTTCGATGCGGTCCTCCACCCCGGCGCGTTTCCAGTGGGGGGCGCCTATTTCCGCCCAGCGGTCCGTGATGTCACAGGTGGTGACCTTTCCCCCGGCAGGGAGGGCGCGAGCCATGCACAGGGTGCTGTAGCCGGTGAAAGTGCCGATCTCCAGTACCGAACGGGCGCCGACCAGCCGGACGAGGAGGGCCAGCAGCTGTCCCTCCTCCGCCATAACCTGAAGCGACTCCCCTCCGGGAAGTCCGGACGTTTCCCGGCGAAGTTCGGACAGGACGCCGTCCTCGCGCAGGGAGGCGCCGCGCACGTAGTCCAGAAGGGCGGGGGTCATTTCGGTCTGATGAGCCATGCGGTGGATACTAGACGGAGCGACCGGGCGGGACAAAGCACGGGGAATGGCGGTTTATCCGCTCCGCGTGGAAAGGGAGTCGCCCGGGGCGGCCCCACCGGGCCGCCCGCCCAGCGCGCGGCGGCCGGACGCGCGCCCCGGAACAGAACGGACCCGCCGGGCGTTGGCCGGTACGTGCCCGCGGCGCCCCTTCGCCCGCCCGCGACCGCGCGCCCACCGCGCGGACCCGGCGGCGAAAACCGGTTGCCGTCCCTCCTACCCTTGACTACTGATGAGCACCACCACGCCCGCGCCCGCCGCGGACACGCTGCGCTCCCGGCTGCGCGACCTCATGCCCTCGGACCGCCACCGGCTCCGTCGGCGTATCGACGGCCTGGCCAAGATCGGCGACGAGCGCCGCCGCGCCTCCGTCGCAGCCCAGATCTCCGGGGACGTCGACGAGGCGCTCCTGCGCGTGAACCTGCGCCGCGAGTCCGTGCCCGAGCTGAGCTACCCCGAGTCCCTGCCGGTCAGCTCCCGGCGCGACGACATCGCCGAGGCCATCCGCGACCACCAGGTCGTCATCGTCGCCGGTGAGACGGGCTCGGGCAAGACCACCCAGCTCCCCAAGATCTGCCTGGAGCTGGGGCGCGGCGTCATGGGCACCATCGGCCACACCCAGCCCCGTCGGCTGGCCGCCCGCACCGTCGCCGAGCGCATCGCCGAGGAGATCGGCACCCCGCTGGGCGAGACGGTCGGCTACAAGGTCCGCTTCACCGACTCCTCCAGCGACAGCACCCTGGTCAAGCTGATGACCGACGGCATCCTGCTCGCCGAGATCCAGCACGACCGCATGCTGCGCCAGTACGACACGCTCATCATCGACGAGGCCCACGAGCGCAGCCTCAACGTCGACTTCCTGCTGGGCTACCTCAAACAGCTGCTGCCCCGGCGCCCCGACCTCAAGGTCGTCATCACCTCGGCCACCATCGACCCCGAGCGCTTCTCCCGCCACTTCGACGACGCCCCCATCGTCGAGGTCTCCGGGCGCACCTACCCGGTCGAGGTCCGCTACCGGCCCGTCTCCGAGGAGATCCTCGACCCGGAGGAGAGGAATCCCGGCGGCGGCACCGACCGCGACCAGACCCAGGCCATCCTGGACGCCGTGGACGAGCTCGGCCGCGAGGCCCCCGGCGACGTACTGGTCTTCCTCAGCGGCGAGCGCGAGATCCGCGACACCGCCGAGGCCCTGGAGAAGAAGAAGCTCCCGGGCACCGAGGTCCTGCCGCTCTACGCGCGCCTGTCCACGAACGAGCAGAGACGCGTGTGGTCCTCGCACAGCGGACGGCGCATCGTCCTGGCCACCAACGTCGCCGAGACCTCGCTGACCGTCCCCGGCATCAAGTACGTCATCGACCCCGGCACCGCGCGCATCTCCCGGTACTCCCACCGCACCAAGGTGCAGCGCCTGCCCATCGAGGCGGTCTCCCAGGCCTCCGCCAACCAGCGCAAGGGCCGCTGCGGCCGAGTCTCGGAGGGGATCTGCATCCGGCTGTACTCGGAGGAGGACTTCCTCTCCCGCCCCGAGTACACCGACCCCGAGATCCTGCGCACCAACCTGGCCTCGGTCATCCTCCAGATGGCCGCCCTGGGGCTGGGCGACGTCGCTGCCTTCCCGTTCGTGGACGGCCCCGACCACCGCCAGATCAAGGACGGCGTCAACCTCCTCAACGAGCTGGGCGCACTGCACCCCGACGAGTCCGGGGGCAGGCGCAGGCTCACCCCGACGGGCCGCCGCCTGGCCCAGTTGCCCATCGACCCCCGCCTGGGCCGGATGGTCCTGGAGGCCGAGGAGCGCGACGTCCTGGGCGAGGTCCTGGTCATCACCGCGGCCCTGTCCATCCAGGACCCGCGCGAGCGGCCCACGGACAAGCAGCAGCAGGCCCAGCAGGCGCACGCCAGGTTCACCGACAAGGAGTCGGACTTCCTGGCCTACCTCAACCTGTGGAACCACCTGCGCGAGAAGCAGCGGGAGCTGTCGGGCAACCAGTTCCGCAGGCTGTGCCGCGAGGAGTACCTCAACTACCTGCGCGTACGCGAGTGGCAGGACATCCACGGCCAGCTCAGGCAGGTCCTGCGCTCCATGGGTGTGGAGGTGCCGCAGCCGCGCGAGGAGGCCGCCGACCCCCGCGGCGTGCACATGTCCCTGCTGGCCGGACTCCTGTCGCACGTGGGCCTCAAGGACCCCGAGAAGCACGAGTACCTGGGGGGACGGGGCGCCCGCTTCGCCCTCTTCCCCGGTTCGGCGCTGTTCAAGAAGCAGCCCCGCTACGTGATGGTCGCCGAACTGGTGGAGACCTCCAAGCTCTGGGGCCGCATGGTGGCCCGGATCGAACCCGAGTGGGCCGAGGAGCTGGCCGGGGACATCGTCAAGCGCAGCTACAGCGAGCCGCACTGGGAGCGCAAGCGCGGCGCCGTCATGGCCTTCGAACGCGTCACCCTCTACGGCGTGCCCATCGTCGTGCAGCGCAAGGTCTCCTACGGGCGGATCGACCCCGAGCTGTCCCGGGAGCTGTTCATCCGCCGCGCCCTGGTCGAGGGCGACTGGGAGACCCGCCACCACTTCTTCCACGACAACCGCAAGCTCCTGGACGAGGTGGAGGACCTCGAACACCGCGCCCGGCGCCGCGACATCGTAGTGGACGACGAGACGCTGTTCCAGTTCTACGACGCCCGCCTGCCGGACTCGGTGGTCTCGGCCGCGCACTTCGACTCCTGGTGGAAGAAGGCCCGCCGCACCGAGCCCCAGTTGCTGGACTTCACCCGAGACGAGCTCATCAACGAGGGCGCGGGGGCGATCAGCGAGGACGACTACCCGGACGTGTGGCGCCAGGGCGAGTTCACCTTCCCGCTCAGCTACCAGTTCGAACCGGGCAGCGACTCCGACGGCGTCACCGCGCGCGTCCCGGTCAAGTTCCTCAACCAGGTGGAGGACACCGGGTTCGACTGGCAGATCCCGGGTCTGCGCGACGAACTGGTGACCGCGCTCATCCGGTCGCTGCCCAAGCCGCTGCGCCGCAACTTCGTCCCCGTCCCGGACAACGCCGCCCGCGCCCTGGCCGGACTGGCCCCCTACGAGGGGCCGCTCACCGAGGCGCTGGCCGCCGAGCTCACCCGGATGGCGGGCGAGCGGATCGCCCCCGGCGACTTCCAGCTGGACCGGGTACCCGACCACCTGCGCATCACCTTCCGGGCCGTGGACGACCGGGGCCGGACCCTGGCCGAGTCCAAGGACCTGGAGAAGCTGCGCGCCAAGCTCAAACCGCGCCTGCGCGAGGCGATCTCGGCCGAGGCCAAGGGCGTGGAGAAGAAGGGCCTGACCTCCTGGGACTTCGGCCCGCTGGAGCAGACCCTGGAGCGCAAGGCGCTGGGGCCCAAGGTCAAGGGCTACCCGGCGCTGGTGGACGAGGGCGACAGCGTCGCGATCCGCATCTTCGACACCCGCCCCGAGCAGCGCGCCGCGATGTGGGCCGGCACCCGCCGGCTGCTGCTGCTCACAGTGCCGTCCGTGGCGAACGTGGTGAGCAAGGGGCTCAACAACCCCGACAAGCTGGCCCTGGCCGACAACCCGCACGGTTCGATCCGCAGGATGCTCGACGACGCCGAGGCGGCGGCCGTCGACCACCTGCTCGCCCGCGGGGGCGGGCCGGTGTGGAACGGCGAGGACTTCGCCGAGCTCGCCGACCGGGTGCGCGCCGACCTCGGCGACACCCTGGCCGAGATCCTGGACAGGTCGGCGCGGGTCCTGGTGCTGTGGCGCAAGGTGTCCAAGAAGGTCAAGGGGACCACCTCCCTGGCCGTGCTGCCCTCGCTCAACGACGTGCAGGGACAGCTCGGCGACCTGGTGGGCGAGGGTTTCGTGACCCGCACCGGCCTGGCCCGCCTGGACGACCTGCACCGCTACCTGCGCGGGGTGGAGTACCGGCTGGACAAGCTGCCGGAGAACCCGCGCCGCGACCAGGTGAACATGTCCAAGGTCGAGCAGATGCGCCAGGCCGTCGCCAAGCTGCGCGGGAGCCTGCCGCCCGGCCGGGCGGCCGACCCGGACGTGGCGGAGCTGCGCTGGATGCTGGAGGAGTACCGGGTGAGCCTGTTCGCGCAGGAGCTGCGCACGGCCTACCCGGTCTCGGACAAGCGCATCCTCAAGGCGGTCGAGGCCGTCAAGGCCGCCGAGCGCGGGTAGGGGTCGCGGCCGCGTCGCCCCCGTACTCAGGGTGCCCGCCAGCAGGTGCCGATTCCGGGCTGACCGGAAACGTGGCTGGTGTGCCGCAAGGGCCCTGAACTGCGGTGATCTTGTACTTATAGCGAGTTTGGAGCGCCGAACCTCGCTATAAGTACAAGATCATCCGGGGAGGGGCACGTTATCCACAGGAGTCGTCTACTCCTGGTGGCCGCAACTCCAGGAGTGGACAGTGGGTCTATGGCGCCCCACGCACTGCTCTCCGATGTCCCCCTCGCCGCGGCCAACGCGACCGCGATGCGCCAGTACGGTGTTCTCAGCTGGCACCAGGCCCGCGCCCACGGGCTGCGCCAGGGCGACATCCGCTGCCTGCTGCGCAGCGGTCAGTGGGAGAGGCCGTACCGGCAGGTGTACTCCGTACGTTCCCTTCTGCCGCCGTCCGCGAGCCCCGACAGGCTCCGCAGCAAGGTCATGGCCGCGCAGCTGGCCCTCGGGCCGCGCTCCTTCGCGGGAGGGGAGACCGCCACGCGGCTGTGGGACATGCAGGGGCTGCCGCCGTGGGACGGCCACGAGATCCACATGGTCATCCCCGCGCTCGGGGCGCAGCGCCACGTCACCGGCGTCACCCTGCACAGTTGGGACGTCCTGCCGGAGGAGGTCACCGAGACCGGCCGCGGCATCAGGACCACCCGGCCGGGACGCACACTGCGAGACACCCTCCTGCGGGTGGGCCGGGACACCGCGGTGTGCCTGATGGACTCGGCCCTGAACCGGGGACTCGTCAGGCGCGAGGAGTTCGGGGAGCTGGAAAGGGCCAACCAGGGGCGCAGGGGGTGTGTGAACGTCCGTCGCTGGTGGGCGCTGGCCGATGCCCGTGCCCAGAGCGCGCTGGAGACACGGGTCCGCCTGGTCTGTGTCGACGGGGGCCTGCCCCCCGACGAACTCCAACGCCGCTTCACGGACGGCTGGGGCAGGACGATCGCGGTGGTGGACTTCTGGTGGGAGGGACCCGGACTCATCGGAGAAGCGGACGGCCTGGGGCCGCACGGCCTCCCGCAGATCCTCGCCCGGGACAGGGAAAGGCAGAACGCTCTCCAGCGGTGGCACCCGGGCGTCAGGATCGCTCGCTTCACCTGGCAGGACCTCGAACGCCCCGAGTACATCCTGGCCACTGTCGCCAACGCCGGGCGCTGACCTTCCGCCCCCGGCCAACCCTCCGGTCGTTGCCAAGTTCGCTCCTAAGGCAGAGCACAGGCAGGGGGTCGGGGCCGCCGGGGCGCTCCCCCCGACCTACTGCGAAGGAGCCCTGCCCGGTCGACCGGGCAGGGCTCGTCGTCATTCGAGCGTCTTGGCGATGTCGCTCATCTTGCGGTACAGGCGCATGCTCCCGGGGATTCCGCGGAATCCGTGTTTCTCGTAGAAGGTGTACGCGCCCTCGTCCGAGGCACCGACCACGAGGAACCGGACCGCGAAGACCTGGTTGCCCGTCAGGGCCCGTTCGAAGGCGTCCACCAGCAGAACCGGGCCGAGCCCCTGTCCCTGGTAGCGGGTGTGCAGCGCCAGTCGCGCCAGCAGCACCGCGGGAATCCTGTGCATGCTGCCCCGCGCCAGGGCCTTGGGCAGCTCCTCCCTCTCCAGGCTCATGGAGGTGAAGGAGTAGTAGGCCGCCACCTCCGTGCTGCCCTCCTCGCACCAGACGAAGGTGGCGGCGGTGTTGCTGGCCCGGGCGTGCAGCGCGCTTCTGCGCAGCCAGGAGTCCAGTTCCTCCTTCCCGCAGGAGAAGGAGTCGGTCCGGTGCGCCCGCTGGAGGGGCTGGCAGACGAACACGTTCCGGTTACCTATTCACTACGGAGCGGTGCTTGCGCGCCGCGGAGGCCAGTGCCTCGATCGGCTGCGCGGGTTCCTCCAGGGACTCGACCATGGCGTCGAAGAACGCTGCGGGGACCGTCGTGGTCTGCTCGCGTTCCACGATCTCCTCGGCCGCCTCCCGGGCTGCCCGGACGACGAACTTGGAAGTGGACTCGTGGCTGATACGGGCCGCTTCGAGGAGCAGCTCCTTGTCCTCGGGCGTAAGGCGGACTTCGATGCGTTCTGTGGCGGTACTCATGGGGCGTGTTCCTTCGTGCTGGGCGGCCCCTCGACCGGCCGTGTCGGAAGCACGGGCGAGAGTGTACTCAATTGTACGGCACTTGTACGGGGGAATCCGTGGGGATGTGATGTACCGCGGAGCCGAAGTTCCTGTCTGCGCCGGGCAGTCCTCCCGCTTCACAAGGAGGCCCTTCGAGGTGCCAGGCCCGCCGGGGCAGCTCTGCCAGTCGGGGATCAAGGCCTGTAGCATGCGCTCTGTACTTCAGTGGTGTAGACCACTGTCGGTGGACATCACAGGCGCGAGGGAAGCGAGGCCCCCGGTGGGCGAATCGGCGGACAGCTCGATGGACGGCAAGCGGCTCCTGCTGGTGGGCACCTACACCCCCGACTCCGACCCTCCCGGAGAGGGCGAGGGCATCTACCGCGTCTGGTTCGACCCCATGACCGGCGAGATGACCCACGGCGGCGCCGCCGCCCGTACCCCGGGCCCCTCCTTCCTCGCCTTCCGCGAGGACCCGCCCACGGTGTACGCGGTCAACGAACGCGAGAAGGGCACCGTCACCGCCTTCCGGATCGACGGCCGGGCAGGGCTCACCGAACTGGGCCAGGCCCCGACCGGCGGCGGGTCGCCCTGCCACGTGCTCGCGCGCGGCTCCGAACTGGCGGTGACCAACTACGCCAACGGAGTGGCCACGCTTTACGCCCTGGCCGGGGACGGCTCCCCCGGCGAGACGGTCGCGGAACTCGCGCACTCCGGAAGCGGCCCGGTCACCGACCGCCAGGAGGGTCCGCACGCGCACAGCGCCGCCGCTCCCGACGACCGCCACCTGCTGGTGGCCGACCTCGGCACCGACGAACTGCGCGTCCTGCGCGGCGGCGAGCAGGTCGGCGCCGTCGCCCTGCCCCCGGGCACCGGGCCCCGGCACACGGCCGTGGCGGGGGAGTACCTCTACGTCGCCGGTGAGCTGGACTCGCGCGTGCACGTCCTGCGCTGGGATTCGGCCACCGGCACCGCCGAGCACCTGGGCTCCGTCGAGGCCACCGGCGAGGAGGCCGCGGGCCGGAACTTCCCCGCCGAGATCCTCACCAACGGCGACCACGTGTACGTGTCCAACCGAGGGGCGGACACGATCGCCGCCTTCGCCGTCCGCGACGGCGGCGCCCGCCTGGAGCACGTCGCCAACACCCCGGCCGGAGGGCCGTGGCCGCGCAACTTCACCGTCGTGCGCGGCCACCGGGAGGAGCCCGACCACCTGGTCGTGGCCGCCCAGAACGGCCACTCGCTGGCCTCGCTGCTCCTCGACCCCGGCACGGGCGTCCCCGCCGACACCGGTCACCGGCTGCGCCTGCCCGTCCCCGTGTGCGTGCTGCCGGTGCCCATCACCCGCATCCGCCGACGGGCCGGGGAGGCCCGGGGCTGACCGGGCGGCGCCCCGTGTCAGGAGCGCGGGGCGCCGCTTCCGCGCCCGGGCCGGAGACGGGCTCGGGGCCGGTCGCGGGAGAGGAAGAGGCGCGCGACAGGGTTCGAAACTATCCGAAAACTTTCGGTTCGGGGGCCTGGGTTCTGCACCCGGAATCGCGGTACTGCGTGTCATTCTCGAATTCCCTGGCCGAAAATACCCTCTGGTCAGGGAATTCGCTTCTTCGGTGGAGATTAACCTAACCGAAACTTTCCGGAAACCATTGACAGCCCGGCAGGGCCGGACGAATACTCTCACACACGGCAACCAGCCAAACCCGCCGCGTTATACGACGTCGAAGTGCGGTGGCCGCTCCCCGGCCACCGGCGACCACTCCGGCTCGCATCGCGCTGGCTGACCCCCCTGCCAGCCTTCGCAAGGAGGAAACATGTCAACGGAAGACACCCCCACCCCCCGACTCCCCCAGATCAGCCGCAGAGGAATCCTCGGCGGTGTCGGCGCGCTGGCGCTGTCCGCGCCCGCGCTCATGGCGATGCCCGGCATCGCCCACGCCCAGACCATCACCCAGAACCAGACCGGCACCCACAGCGGCTACTACTACTCGTTCTGGACCGACGGCGGCGGCTCGGTCTCCATGACCCTGGGCAACGGCGGCAACTACAGCACCCAGTGGCGCAACACCGGCAACTTCGTCTGCGGCAAGGGCTGGAGCAACGGCAGCCGCCGCAACGTGAACTACTCCGGCGGCTTCAACCCCTCCGGCAACGGATACCTGTGCCTGTACGGGTGGACGTCGAACCCGCTCGTGGAGTACTACATCGTCGAAAGCTGGGGCAACTACCGGCCCACGGGAGAGCACCGGGGCACGGTCTACAGCGACGGCGGCAACTACGACATCTACCGCACCATGCGCTACAACGCCCCCTCGGTGGAGGGCACCCGGACCTTCCCGCAGTACTGGAGCGTCCGCCAGTCCAGGAGGGTGGGCGGGACCATCACCACCGGCAACCACTTCGACGCCTGGAACAGGGCCGGAATGGGCCTGGGCGGCTTCAACTACTACATGATCATGGCGACGGAGGGCTACCAGAGCAGCGGCAGCTCCAACATCTACGTGGGCTGACCGGCCTCCGGCTCGCCGACACGGCCGGCGGCTCCCGGAACGCCGACGGCCCCGTGTGAGCCGGTGACACCCCGAGCCCGCGCCTGTGGCGCGGCGGTCCCCCGGCCGCCGCGCCGCAGCCTGTCAGGCGGGGCCCCCTGCCCGCGCACGGGCGAACGGACCGCAGCCCGTCGGCCCGCCCCGATGGCGCGGCCGCCGTGCCGCACCTAGGATCCCCTCATGGCACTCGACCTGTTCGCGGGAATCCCCGTCGCCGACCACGCGGCCGCGCTGGAGTGGTACGAGCGTCTGCTGGGGCGCCCGCCGACGTTCGTCGCCAGCGACACCGAGGCCGTGTGGGAACTCGCCGAACACCGCTCCGTGGCCGTCGAGCACGTGCCCGAGCGGGCCGGTCACGCCATGCTCACGGTCTTCGTCGACGACTTCGACGAGCGCACCGCACGGATCGCCGCCCGCGGGATCGACCCCGTGAAACGGGAGACCTACCCCAACGGCGTGCGCAAGGCCCTGTACCGGGACCCGGACGGCAACGAGATCGGGTTCGGCGGCGCACCCGTGTGAGCGGGCCGGAGCGGGGTCTGCGTCTTCGCCGACTCGGCGGGCGAGCGCGGCGGCTGGTGGGAGAGCAGCACGTCCTTGTCGGCGAGCTTGTCGCGCGCCCAGCCGCGCTCGTGCCGGGCTGAGCGGCTGCGGTTCTACGTGGAGACGGCTCTCGGAACGGACCGGCCCAGTACCCGCCGATGGGGAAACGCTGACGTTTTCCCCCATCGTCCCGTCGTGCCTTCCCATTTCCGGGCCATGTCATGGTCACAATGTGTACATGATTGGTCACGAAAAGCGCACGCACCGCTCGGCCGCCAGGGGAGCGGGCCGGACCTTCCTGGTCACGGCCGCCACCCTGGCCTTGGCCGCGGGCACCATGTCGACCGCCCCGGGGTTCCGCGGCTGGTGGGCCCCGGTCCCCGCCGCCGCGGCGGTCACGGTCAACCCCGTCGCCCCCGCGCTCGGCTTCAACGCCATCTCCGAGGGCGACACCTACCTGGCCGGGACCGAGTCCGAGGGCCCGATCGCGGTCGGCGGCGACCTGTCCTTCGGCCGCGACTACCGGGTGCGCATCCACAACGACGGCGACTTCACCGACGGCGGTGAGGACAACCCCGTGGCCCTCCTGGTCCAGGGCGAAGTGGACTTCGAGGAGAGCGACCCGCAGGGCGTGCTCGACGTCCTCACCGGCGGTTACGTCAAGATCGGCGACTTGGACGACGCCGACGTCTACACCACCGACAACAACAACGCCTCGGTCAACACCCGGATCGTCCCCCAGGGCGCCGGCTACGAGGGCTACCCGCGGGTCCAGCTGAACACCAGGCAGCCCGCCGACTCCGTGGGGCCCGCACCGGACCTGATCGACTTCGAGGAGGCCTTCTCCGCCTTCCGCTCCTATTCGTCCGGGTTCGCGCTCTGCTCCACCACGGCCACGCTGACCACGCCCAACGGTGATCCGATCGACCCGGACGACATCCCGCTCGGGGCGGACCTGCACGTCAGCCTCACACCCGGTGAGCAGAACGTCCTCAACCTCACCGCCGAGGAGCTGAACTCGCTCTCCCAGTTGACCTTCAACGATCAGCCGACAGAGGACACGCCGCTCATCATCAACGTCGACACATCGGGCGTCGGCGGCGACTTCACGTGGGAGGGCCCCACCGGCGCCGGGCTGAGCGGCTCCACGGCCCCGTACACCCTGTGGAACTTCTCCGACGCCCGGACGGTCACCATCCCGGTGGGCACCGACAGTGTCGAGGGCACCGTCTACGCCCCGAACGCCGCGGTCAACCACTACTCCTCGGCCAACATCGAGGGAACGGTGGTCGCCCGAGAGTTCACCCAGGACTTGGGCGGCCCGCGCGAGAGCCAGCGCGACACGCGCGTCGTCCGGCCCTTCGAACTGCACTACCACCCGTTCGACGCCGAGCTGACCACTTGTGACGCCGGTCCGGCCCCGGACCCCGATCCCACGCCCGACCCGGACCCGACGCCCGACCCGGACCCGACGCCTGACCCGGACCCGACGCCTGACCCGGACCCGACGCCCGACCCTGAGCCCGGTCCCGACCCGAAGCCGGGCTACCGGTAGGAGCACCGGCCGCCCGGGCTCGTCCCCTCCGGGGAGGCCCCGCGGGTCCGCGGGGAGGGGGCAGCCCCTCCCTGTGACGCGCGTCTCAGGCGACCTTCTACAAGGCCGGGGCCCGCAGAACTGTGCGCCCCGGCCTTCGTCCTGGTCACCGCCATAACGGACAATGGGCAAAGATCCGCCTCCACGACCTCCCGAGGGAAACGCCCATGCCCACGACCAGGACCGACATCCGTCACAGGGGCCTGACCGCCCGCGACCTCGCGCTCATCGCCGCGTTCGCCGGGCTCATCGCCGCCCTCAGCGTCACGGTCGCCATCCCGCTGCCGTTCTCGCCGGTGCCCATCACCCTCCAGACCCTGGGCATCATGCTCGCCCCGAGCCTCCTGGGCTGGAAGCGCGGCCCCCTCGCCGTGGCGGCCTTCATCGTGCTCGGCCTGGCCGGGCTCCCGCTCTTCGCGGGCGGCATGGGCGGCGTCGGGGTCCTGGCCCGGCCCTCGGCCGGGTTCATCGTCAGCTGGGTCTTCGCCGCGCTGGTCATCGGCCTGCTCACCGACCTCATGGTCCGAGGCACCCGGGGGCGCTACCGGTTCTGGGCGGGACTGGGGATCAACGTCGTCGGCGGAATCCTCGTCATCTACGCCATCGGGGTCCCCTGGATGGCCGTCGTCATGGGCGACGGGGTCCTGGCCGCCGCCTACTCCATGGTGGCCTTCCTGCCGGGCGATCTGCTCAAGGCCGTGGTCACCGCGCTCATCGCCAGCGCCGTCCACCGCGCCTACCCGGTCCCGCCCGCGGGCCGCCCCGTCCTGGAGACCGCCACCGGCCGCGGGGAATCCTGATGCTGCGCCTGGAGGGCGTCTCCCACTCCTACGACGACCGCGCCGTGCTGCGCGACGTCACCCTCGACCTCGCCGAACACCGCATCGGCGTGATCGGGGCGAACGGATCGGGCAAGTCCACGCTCGCCCGCACCCTCAACGGCCTCGTCGTCCCCGACGAGGGCCGTGTGACGCTGGGGGAGTGGGACACCCGGCGCCACGCCAAGCAGATCCGGCGCCGGGTCGGCTTCGTCTTCTCCGACGCCGCCAACCAGATCATCATGCCCACCGTGGCCGAGGACGTGGAGATCGGCCTGCGCTCCCTGAAGCTGGGCCGAGAGGAGACCGCCCGCCGGGTGGAGTCGGCCCTGGTCCGCTACGGCCTCGACGGCCACCGCGACCACCCCGGCCACCTGCTCTCGGGAGGGCAGAAGCAGCTCCTGGCCCTGGCCTCGGTACTGGTCACCGAGCCCGAGGTACTGGTCTGCGACGAGCCCACCACCCTGCTCGACCTGCGCAACACCCGCGCGGTGCACCGGACCCTGGACGGCCTGGAGCAGCAGGTCGTCCTTTTCACCCACGACCTCGACCTGCTCGACGGCTTCGACCGGGTGCTGGTCGTGGACGCGGGGCGGGTGGTCTTCGACGGCGTTCCCGGCGACGCCGTGCGCCACTACACCAAGCTCATGGACGAGCGGTGAGCACGGTCGGCCTCTACGTCCCCGGCACCGGGTTCCTGTACCGGATCCCGGCCGGGGCCAAGCTCCTCGCGCTGCTGCTGGCCGGTGTCGGCCTCGTAGTCTGGGCCGACCCCCGGGTCGCCGTCGGAGCCCTGGCCGCCGCGCTCGCGCTGCACCCTCTGGCCGGTCTCCCGCTGGGGCGGGCCTGGTCCGCGCTGCGCGCGCTGTCGCCGTTCCTACTGGCCATCGGCCTGTTCCAGGTCCTGTTCGCGGACTGGCAGACGGCCCTGCGCCTGTGCGCGCAGCTAGCCGCGCTCGTCCTGTTCGCCAACCTCGTCACGCTCACCACCCGCGTGCGTGCGATGCTCGACCTCTTCGAGCGTATGGCTGGCCCGCTCAGGCACGTCGGCGCCAACCCCGACCGCGTCGCCCTCGTCCTGGCGCTCACCGTCCGCTCCATCCCGATGGCCGCCTCCGCCTGGCAGGCCGCGCGCGAGGCCTACCGCGCGCGGGGCCTGTCCGGTCGTCCCCACCTGCTCGTGGTCCCGGTCATCGTCCAGCTCCTGCGGATGGCCGACGCGACGGGGGAGGCACTGGTGGCACGCGGTATCGACGAGGACACCCGCAACTGAGGATTCGCCCGCCGGGACGGACGAAAAGAGGGAACCGGGTACCGATTCGGTATCGAGATGTTCGTATTCGCGACATTTCACTGGATAATGGCGGCATTCCAGCCCATCCGCGTATCAGCGAACCGGTGATAGCGTGCCCCGGCATCTCCCCGCCGACACCCGAGCCCGGTCCGTCGCCGTCGTGGCGGCCGTCCTCGCGGTGATCATGGCCTTCACCCTGCCCGGCGCCGCCTCGACGGCGACGGACCGGGCTCGGGTG